>JAJRQG010000055.1 GCA_024280395.1 Gammaproteobacteria bacterium
AACCTTTGGATATCCTTCAGACTTTTTACAGATATGATTAACAAATTGTGGCAACATTACTATCGGCAAGTTATCTACACAATAATAATCCAAATCTTCTAATGTCCTAAGAGCTATGGTTTTACCAGAGCCAGACATGCCAGATATTATCAACAACTCACGCATTATTTTGACTCGTTTAAGATGATATCTCGAACTTCCTTGCTGGAATTGGCTGCAATTAATTCACGATATATGCGATGCTTTTTAAAGAATTCGCCAATCTGCTTTAATAATATTTCGTGAGAATCTTCAGTATTTACGGGGAATAATATGCAAACTATTAATTGTACCAATGTATCATCAACACTTTCATAGTTTGCTGCTTTATTTAGGACGAATATACGAATTCTCACTTCTCTATCTTGCAAACATCTACCGTGTGGAATTGCAACACCGTTGCCCAATGCAGTTGTGCCAATTTTTTCTCTAAAAACTAGCGCATCGTAAATTTTTCTTGCCTCTTTATTGTTTTCGCCCATTTTTGTGGCTAGCTGTTCAAACAACCTTTTCTTACTACTAAAAGGTATATTCAAATCTATGATATTTGGCTCGATATAATCTATAAATTTCATATTACCATTGGGTATTAAAAGCTTAATCAGTGAGGTGATTGTCAAACCACCTCACAAATAAAAATATTTTATTCTATCGTGTATTTTAACGCTTCTCCACGGTGTTTGCTAGTAATCTTGTCTTTGTGTCTTCTAACTTGCTTGTCTAATTTATCCATCAATAAATCAATAGCCGAATATAAATCTTCCTGGGTTGATTCAGCAAACAGTGTTTTGCCATTGATATGCATGGTTGCTTCTGCTTTGTGATTGAGTTTCTCTACACTGAGAATGGCGTGAACATTTATAACCTGATCGAAATGACGTTTGATTCTTTCAAATTTATTGGTGAAATAATCTCGCATCGAAGTAGTAACATCTAATTGGTGACCAGTGATATCTATTTGCATAGTGATTTCCTCGCTTTAGTTTGAATTTATGGCCAGCAAAAAACTCTGAAAATAATTTGTTTACCTGCCCGCCGAGTGTGAAGACCAGTTGAATGATTTTCAACCAAGCCTCTAAAAGAATACTTTGGTATGAATGATGAAAATTCAAGGTGATATTTGTCCTTTTCTTATTATTATTTTCATACACTTAACCATACACGATATCATCAAAACAATCAATCTTTACATTCGGAAATTTTTGCCCAAATAAACCTTCTTCACATCTTCATTACTGATGATTTGCTCAGGCATACCTTCTGCCAACATCACACCATCATTAAGGATATACGCCCGGTCACAAATACCCAAAGTTTCCCTAACATTGTGATCTGTAACCAAAACTCCCAAACCTCTATTTTTCAGGTGAGTGACAATCTTTTGTATGTCAATAACAGAAATAGGATCAACTCCGGCAAAAGGTTCATCCAATAATATGTATTTTAAATCCAATGCCAGAGCTCTGGCAATTTCTACTCGCCTTCTTTCTCCACCAGAAAGACTGATACCCAATTGATCATGAACGTGATCCACACGCAACTCTTCCATCAAAGCTTCAGCATGGGCATTTCTTTGTTGTTTATCTAGATCTTTCCTTAACTCTAATACAGCCATTATATTTTGTCTTACTGTCAACTTTCTAAAGACTGAGGCCTCTTGCGGCAAATATCCCAAACCCAATGCTGCACGTTTATGTACTCCGATTTTAGATGCATCTACGCCGTCGATTAATATTTCTCCTGCATCTGCTGCAACTAAACCTACTATCATATAAAAGCAGGTAGTTTTTCCTGCACCATTTGGCCCCAATAATCCGACAACTTCTCCTCGGTCAACTGTCATTGAAACATCTTTGATGATTTTCCTTTTCTTGTAGGACTTAACTAAGTTATTAACAACAATCATGATTATTTATCTTTCGGTTGTGGTTTAATCACCAATCTCACCCGTTTGTTTTCAGATTTCACTCCTTTGATTTCATTGGTTTTCAAATTCATGGATATTTTTTCACCACTCATTTCACCTTGGACTTTACTGTTTATAAAAACATTCCCTGTCATGAAAATCATGTCATCATTAATCTTGTATTGAATTTTTTCTGCTTTGACATCAATTTTGCCAAATTCCACATCTATGAATTGTTCCATAGTGACGGGAGAGCCTGTTAACACCACCTCAGAGATTCCATCTTTATCCTTAAAGAGAATCGCTTGATCTGCATTAATCTTTAAAGTCCCTTGCTCTATATAAACATTGTCCCAGAACTTAACCTGGGTAAGCCCTGATTTAACTACAGGCAAATTTTTGAAATTATCGCCTTCCAGAACAAAGTCCACTGCTTTATCAGACTCTAAAGCAATTGTGTAATTGCTTACAAAAAACAACAGTAAAAACAACAGACCGTGTATCATTGATTTAGTCTTTCTATTGCGACTTAAAAATAGCTTTAACATTATTATTTACCTCTAAAGTTTCTTGTGTTAGGTCAAATTTTGCAATTTGACCGGTCATTATCATGTTGTTTTGTTTAAATACCACACCATCTTGGGTAGTGGCTTTTTTGTTTTTTAAATTCAACAGTAAACTGTTCGCCTCAAAGGAAACTGGTTGTTCAATATTAACAGTGTGAGCAATTAACTTTACAGAAAAATCTATTTCCTCTTTGTCTGTATCGTACTTTGCCTTTTTAGATTCCAATACCCAGTGTTCTTTTCCTTCACGATAGGTCCAAAACAAGGGTTCATTGATGTGTAAAATGGGAGAATCAGTATATCTAGTCAGGTTTGGCGAAATAAATCTTGCGGTTAACTGTCCAGATTCATCGGTAATCTTTAACTCCACGTTTTCAACAGAATAACCTTTGGTAAAGGGCTTGTCCTGGACAATTTTTTCTCTATCGAAAAAATATTTCCAAATAAAGTAACTGACCAATGCAAATATCGTAAAAAGGATGATTTGTTGTGTTTGTTTAGTCATTTATTGGTGAGACTCAAGAAAATCAAGCATTTTATTCTGTGCATTCAACAACAAATCACACACTTCTCTGCCTGCACCATGACCTCCTTTGTTTTTAGTAACCCACTTGGCCACAGACTTTGCTGAATCATGGGCATCGGCCACTGTTATGGGTAAAATACATTCTTTCATTATGGCAACATCAATGGCATCATCACCTACATAGGCAGCTTGTGAGTGATTAAGTTGCAAAGCATTCAGCAGATTGTGATATGTTTCTAATTTATTCATTCTGCCTTGATAGACATGGTTTATTTTCAATGCCTTCATTCGTTCTGCAACAATCGGCGAAGTTCTACCCGTAATAATAGCCACAGTAATGTCTGTTTGCGCCAACCATGACAAGCCCAATCCATCTTTAGAGTTAAATTTTTTATACTCTCTGCCATCATCACTAAAATATAAACCGCTATCGGTTAACACTCCGTCAACATCGAATACAACCAATTTTATATCTTTGGCTACTGCCATCAGTTCTTCTTGTGAATATTGTTTCACCATCATACAACTCCTGCTTTGAGCAAATCATGGATATTTAAAGCACCCACCAACTTATTATTATCAATCACCAATAGTCCATGGACATTGTGCTTTTCCATCAATTGGGCAGCCGAAACAGCCAATTGATTGGAATTAATCGTTATCGGATTAATGGTCGCGGCTGTCTCGATTTGGGTATTTTTTAAATCGAGGTTATTGTCAAAGGCTCTTCTTAAATCACCATCGGTGAAAATTCCATGTACAATATCTTCCTCATCAACAATCGCAGTCATGCCCAAGCCCTTTTTAGTAATTTCAAACAAAGCTTCTTGAATATTGGTGCCCAACATCACCTTCGGAACTTCGTCACCTTTTTTCATTAAGTCTTCAATTCTTAATAGTAATTTTTTACCCAAAGTTCCTGCTGGGTGAGATCGTGCAAAATCTTCTTCAGTAAATCCACGCAATTTTAACAGAGTTACTGCCAATGCATCTCCCAACACCAATGTAGTTGTAGTACTGGTGGTTGGAGCCAAACCCAATGGGCAAGCCTCTTCACCAACAGCAATAGATAAGTGTACATCCGCAATTTTTGCCATGGTTGATTTGGGGTTTCCTGTAATAGCGATAGTTGAAATACCCATTCGTTTAATGATTGGAATGATATTCAACACTTCTTCGGTTTCACCTGAATTTGATATGCAAATAGTCACATCGTTTTTGGTAATCATGCCCAAATCGCCATGACTGGCTTCACCTGGATGCACAGAAAATGCGGGGGTTCCAGTTGAGGCCAATGTGGCTGATATTTTATTGCCTATATGACCTGATTTCCCCATGCCAATTACTACCACATGACCTTTGCAATTCAACAGAATCTCTGTGGCATTAATAAATTCTTCGCCAATTTGAGCTTGTAACTTATCTAAAGCCGAGCTTTCAGTACGAACCACTTGTTTGGCAATATTTAATATGTCAGGACTTTGATTGTTCATGAGCGTTGGTACAACCAAAAATAATAGGCTAAATAACTGAGTATAAACATATAACCAATAAATCTGGGTATTGGTTTATTTCTCGCCACATAAATCAAAGAAAATATCAACAATGCAAATGTTAAATCCAACATGACCAAATAATCGGTAGACAAAAAATTATCAGGCAATTGAAAAGTCTTGATACTGGCACTGATTCCCAAAACACCCAACAAATTAAACATATTTGAACCCACAATATTACCCAGTGCTAAATCGTGTTCACCTTTTCTCATGCAAGAAATTGTTGCTGAAAGTTCAGGTAAAGACGTTCCCAAGGCAACGATAGTTAAACCGATGATTACATCACTCACTCCCAACATATGCGCAATACTGGTTGCTCCTTTTACCATCATTATTGACGCAATTGGCAACATGACCATGCCAAACATCAACCAAAGCCAAGCAGCTTTTTTTGATAAATCTTGAGGCATTTCTGCTTCAAACTCTTCTTCTAAAATATCTTTTTCCTTAGACTCACGTAATCCCAACCAGGCCATCCATAAAGTCATTGCCAACATTCCAATTAACAAAATTATTCCGTCAATGCGGCTTAATTCACCATCCCACATTAACCAAAGTACAAACAAAGATACCAACAACAATATAGGCATTTCACGTTTTACAGTATTAGAACAAATTAACAATGGAGAGACAACAATGCCTACACCCAGAACCAATGCAATATTGGTAATATTTGAACCAACAGCATTGCCCAATGCCAATTTAGCATTGCCCTGCATAGCAGCAATGGCTGAAATGACCATTTCTGGAGCAGAAGTGCCGAAACCGATGACAATCAAACCCACCACCATACTTGAGACACCTAAGTACTTGGCTGTGGCTGCAGCTCCCATAATAAATTTATCAGCTGAATACACCAATAAAACCAACCCAACAATCAGATAAGCCAACGCTTCAATCATTAAAACACACCATAAAAATCATTTTTAACTATATCAACCTAGTATTATAAAATATAATGTGCCTATTTTGAAATAAGAATCAACACATGCAACCAAAATCTATTGAAGAACTGATTGAAAACCACATTAACTGTCAACATGTTCAGGTCGAAAGCGATGACTTGACTCATTTTACAGCAGTTATTGTCTCTGAAGAATTTGAGAACCAGTCAAAACTCAACCGACACAGGTTGGTCTATGCCGCTTTGGGTGATCACATGCAAAGTGATATTCACGCATTTAGCTTTCAATCTTATACTCCAACCGAATTCGACAACTTAAAATAATATGCAAAAAATAGTCATCAAAGGTGGTATACCACTAAATGGTACCATCAATGCGTCTGGCGCAAAAAATGCAGTTCTACCTATTATTGCAGCGAGCATTGTTGGTTCCGGTCATTCGTTAATCAAAAACGTGCCACATTTGGATGATGTGACTACCATGAATGAATTGTTGATACAAATGGGTGTGCAACTGAATATCGTAGACACCACAAATGTTGAAATCTGTGCAGATTACATTGACAATCCCCGTGCTCCATATGAAACAGTAAAAACCATGAGGGCTTCAATATTGGCTCTTGGTCCATTACTAACCAAATATGGCAAAGCCGAAGTTTCATTGCCCGGTGGTTGCGCCATTGGTGCAAGACCTGTTGATATTCACCTCAAAGGCTTGGAAGCTATGGGTGCGAAGATAAAAGTTGAGAATGGATATATCATTGCTCAAGCCAAAAGACTAAAGGGCTGTCAATTTTACATGGATAAGGTAACAGTCACAGGCACAGAAAATCTATTAATTGCAGCAACGTTGGCTGATGGTGAAACCATTTTAGAAAATTGTGCTACCGAACCTGAAGTGGTTGATGTGACCAAGTATTTAATCAATATGGGTGCAAAAATTGAAGGCATAGGTACTTCTATTTTAAAGATTCAAGGCGTTGACAAACTAACAGGCTGTGAGCACAATGTCATTCCAGACAGAATTGAAGTGGGCACGTTTCTAGTGGCAGCTGCTGCCACTGGTGGAAAAATCACTATTAACAAAGCCAATCCAGAAGATTTGGAATCAGTTTTAATAAAATTACGTGAAGCTGGAGCTGAAATTTCTACAACAGAAGACTCAATTAGCCTCAATATGCATGGCAAACGCCCCAAACCTGTCAACATTAATACCGCTCCCCACCCTGCTTTTCCTACCGACATGCAAGCCCAGCTCTGCACATTAAATGCCATCGCAAGTGGCTATTCAATTGTCACAGAAAACCTATTTGAAAATAGATTTATGCACATCAATGAATTGGTAAGAATGGGAGCAGAGATAACCGTAGCTGGTAATCAAGCCATCATCCAAGGAATCAAACAACTCAACGGAGCACCCACCACAGCAACCGATTTAAGGGCATCTGCCAGTTTGGTTATTGCTGGTTTGGTTGCAAAAGGCGAAACAGAGATATTTGATATTCACTATATTGACCGAGGGTACGAAGTGATTGAAGAAAAACTCAATCAGTTGGGTGCAAAAATACAACGTGTTACAATTGAACCAGGCCATTAAGTCAATATGTTAAGGAAACTGAATAACACCATCAATTTAATTATCATCTTGGCAGTAGCTTATCTAAGTTTTCTTTCACTTAAACCCTTTAACACCAAAACCAATACCGTTACCCATGATGGCTTTCAAGTTGAAAGAGCCATCGGCCATTTGAAAAAAATATCAGAAAAACCACACTATTCAGGTTCTGTTGAACATGAAAAAGTCCGTAATTATATAGCAAAAGAATTGCGGAATTTAGGGTTACAAGTTCGGATTCAACAAACCAAGATAACTAGCAAAAACACATACATTCAAGTCAACAATATTATTGCGAGAATAAAAGGAAGCGATTCTGATTCTAAATCCTTGGTATTGATGTCTCATTACGATTCTGTACCATATGCATCTCTTGGAGCAGGAGATGCAGGTTCTGGTGTTGCTGTGATTTTAGAGGGCCTCAGAGCATATCTAGAACAAAACATTGTTCCAAAGAATGATATTATTGTACTCATCACGGATGCAGAAGAATTGGGGTTGTTGGGAGCCAAAGCGTTTGTTAACAAACACCCTTGGGCTGATTATGTTGGAGCGGTGCTTAATTTTGAAGCCAGAGGATCTTCTGGAAGCTCATACATGCTAATGGAAACCAATGGCGGAAATCACAATTTACTCAATCATTATAAATCTGCCAATAATCCATATCCCAATTCTAATTCACTCAGCTATAGCATTTATAAAATGTTGCCCAATGACACAGATTTGACGATTTTTCGTCGCGACAAAGGCATTGTTGGCTTTAATTTTGCCTTTATCGGTGACCATTTCAATTACCACACAAAATTAGACAATACCGAAAATCTTTCTTTAAATTCATTGGCTCACCAAGCCAATTATTTAATGCCCATGCTAAACCACTTGAGTCAAATAGATTTAACACAACTTAAGTCAAAACAAGATGATGTTTATTTCCAAATTCCTTTTTTCAAGACCATCAATTATCCTTTTGACCTTGCTTTAATAATGAGTATTGCCAACTTAATATTTTTTATATTGATTGTGGTATACGGTATAAAGAAACAATCATTACAGATAAAATCTGTATTTTCATCTAGCCTACCATTATTTAAGACCATTACTTCAACTGTATTGGTTTGTTTTCTTGTTTTGAAATTCCTATACTGGTTGCATCCACAATACACTGAGATTCTCCATGGTTTCACTTACAACGGTTATTGGTATATCGTATTTTTTAGTATAATTACCATTGCTATTACTTATTTGTTTTACAAAGACATTGATCAAAAAATCAACACAAGCAACACTTTGGTTATACCTGTGCTTATTTGGATAATGATTGATTTTTTAATGGCTATATTCTTAACTGGCGCACATTATTTTATCCTTATCAGCTTTTCTGGTTCATTAATTTTATTGGCTAAAATTATTTACAATAACAAATACCCAATACTAACCCTTCTGTTGACAGCACCTGCAATATTGATTTTTTCACCCATGTTTATGCAATTTCCTGTCGCTTTGGGATTAGCGATTATTCCTTTTAGCAGCATATTGTTGGTATTGTTCATTTCGGTTTTTATCAGCAATATAACTTATCCTGAAAAATCAGACGTCAATAAATGGGTGTTTTTGGCTCCATTATTGGCCATTTATCTACTGGCTGAAACCAAGGCATCCTATAATCCGAAACGCCCTTTGCCTGATAGTTTATTTTACTTTCAAGACAACACCAACAGTTCTGCTTTTATGTTTACTCAGGACAATAAAACCGATAATTGGAACAAAGAATTCTTTGTAAACAAGTTACTGAATGATGAACAATTAACTCACTTTAAAAAGAATAATTGGCGTCGTGCAAAAATAGTAGCACCAACTGACAACAGAAACATTCAAGTTGCCAATGTTGAAATTTCTAAAAACTCTAACCATGCCAACAACCAGCACTATCAAATAAAAGTTACTCCTCAAAGGAATACTCATGTTTTGATTCTAAAAACCAATAACGAAATAAACCTGTCTAAATTGAGCATTAATAACGAGGCCATTGCGACTAAGACCAGCAAAACATTAAAAACTGGTGATGCTATTGCCCGAATATTTAATAATGGTGAATCATATTTTGACCTAGACATAGAGATAAAAAACAATCAAACTCTTGATTTAACATTGATAGAAATGAGCCCTGATTTATTACAATCTAAGCTTCTTGATATTCCCGAAAGATCAGATGAGTTTATGCCGAAACCTTTTATTTATACAGATTCAATAATAACCAAGCAAAGAATTTTTTAAGGTTACTCTTCTTCACCCCAGGATTTATAAATAGGCATATCTTTTTTACGATATAACCAAGCCAAAAAGACACCTGAAAACAGTCCAAATAAATGGGATTCCCATGAGATGTAGACTTCATCCGGAATTATGCCGAATATTAATGAGCCATACAAAAAAGCAATCACAAGAGAAATCCCGATGGATTGAATGTCTTTTTTTATAAATCCGCTGACAAAAATATAGGTCAACAAACTGTATAACAATCCACTGGCACCAATGTGATTGGCGGCACGGGCAAATAACCAAACCAATATTCCAGTTAAAAGTATAGAAAAAACAAATACCTTTTTTGCAGTTTTGGGATAGTTGCCGAACAATGCGGTAATCGCCAACAACAAGGGCAATGTGTTGCTAATAATATGTGAAAGACTACCGTGCAAGAATACTGTTGAAACGATGCCAAACAAATGATCTGTGTTTCTGGGGTAAATTCCAAACCGGGTTAAATCTGCATAGGCAACGATAATCGGTAGAAAAATATTCAAAATAAATACGGACCATAAAACAGCGATGAACACCAAAGCAAACCGGAAGGCCTTTATCCACAGCTTTTTCCTTGAATTCGAATAATCAGAGTCTAACTGATAAACTTTCAATAGGGTCTTCTGCCTGTTTTTTCTTCAAGAATTTCTCTGCTTCTTTCTTTATCTGTAATCAAGTTTTCGTATTCTGTAATTTTAGATTCTATCTTTGCGCGCTGATAATAGTCCAACTTGCCCTTTAAAATATTTTTTAATATCCTCACCGCACGATAATTATTGTGAACAAGGTGTTCTTTAATAGCCAGTGCCTCATTGGCTTCAATACTTTTCCCTGCATTCTGATTGGTAACAGCCAACAATTGATAATAGTTAGGTTTGTCAGGATAAAGTTGTATTAGTTTTCTCGCCAATAATCTAGCTAGTTTAGTGTTATCTGGATTCTTAATTTTTGCCAACATTTGAATATACGGCTCTATCACTATTGGACTTTCGGGGTAAAACCGATACAACTCATCAAATTTAATCTTTGCTTTCTCCCACTCCAATTCGACCAAAATATTGGCCTCTAAAATAGAAATCATCAATGCAGTTTGATTATCTTTCTTAATACTTTTAATCACTTCTAGAGCTTTAACATTCTCATGAGAATGATGCAAAGCTAATGCATAACCATAATGTTGTGCCGGTGTGATTTCAGACGTATCAATATCTTTAAACAATTTTCTATAATAACTGACATTGTCTATCTCAATATGCTTACTTATGATTCTAATCCTTTCTTTTACAAAAGAGTACAGCTCAGATTCGATGTAATCTACTGTTCCCGCATATTCATGCGCTCTATTTTTAGCTTCTGAGACTCGGTTAACTGACAGTGGATGAGTTCTCAAATATTCTGGCAACCTATATCTTTGATCAACTGGATTCTCACGCATCAATTTGGCAAAAAAACTGGCCATACCCTCAGGATTAAATGAAGAGCGTATCAATGTTGACATTCCTACTCTATCAGCTTCATATTCATGAAGCCGCGTAAAGTTAATCATCGATTGCTGTTGCATTGCAGATGTAACTGCAGCGACTGCAATCGGTGCATCTCTTGAATTGCTCATTTGAGAGACTGCAACTGCGCCTAACATACCTAAAATTGTTGGAATAGTATTCTTTTTTGCATTGGCATAAGCTCTAGACATATGTCTTTGAGTTACATGTGCAATTTCATGCGCTACTACTCCTGCCAACTCACTCTCTGTATCTGACTTTAAGAACAAGCCTGCATACACAACTATTAGACCACCGGGATAAGCCGATGCATTCACCACACTGGAATTGACCATAAAAAAATCAAAAGGAGATGCTGGGTTTTCTGATTTGGAAGCCAGTTTATAACCCAGCTGTTCTATGTAGTCTGCAATGATAGGATCAGTAATAACCAAATCGAATTCATAAATTTGATTAATAATTTCATCTCGAATTTCTTTTTCTTTTACTGGCGAGAGAACGGAATCTGATGGCGTACCCAAATCAGGTAAATCAAAATCATTCGCAAAGCTATATTGACTACTTGTAATAAGTAATACAAAATAGAAAACTATTGAAATTATATTTTTTTTCATCTAAACCCAATGATTCTAATTAACCTCTCCATTCTACGGTTCAGACAACTAAAATAGTGTTAAATTGCAAAATTAATCATGAAATATTCTATTATAATATGTCCAAAGAGCGATAAATCAATCGCAATCAGACAGGCTTATCAATTTATTGAAGCAATATTGAAAGATTCGTCAATCGAACAACCGCATAAAATTGATGTTTTTTTCTATGGGTTGGCGGTAAAATATGCATTTGAATCAAATGATTGGCAACAGATTGCAAACCAAGGAGTTAAATTAACCGTCTGTTCTACCATAGCTGAAACCTATCAATCAGAAAAAATGCACCCTTGTTTTTCAATGGTGGGAATTGGCCAATGGATAAAGGGGACAATTGATGCCGATAAGAGTTTAGAATTTATATGAAAACCGTTGCCTTAATTACCCAAAAAAATAAAACCAAGTCTGCCCAATGGCAATTCGATCAAGTGATGGCTGCCATTGCTTATGACCTGGATTTAACCATTGTTTTTGTTAATCAAGGCATTACACAGTTACGGCACAATCGGGCATGGAAATGTTTAACCCTTTATGGCATAGATTCAATTTATGTATTGTATGAAAACGACACAATCAACAAAAGCAGTTTAATACCAGCCAATGAAATCAACATGTCGGAACTAAAGCAAATGATTTCAGAAGCGCGACTGATATTATGAATACAACCACACTTCATATTTGTAATTATTCAGAGATTTTGGACAAATCATTTTATGCCAAACTGCTTGACACTAATGACTTTATTATCGTTTATTCTCATCAAATGGACTTGAAACAACACCATGAATTAACACATTTATTCAATACTTTCTGCGAAAATATTTATTTTATTATTGAAGACAATGAACACAATATTCCAACCATTGATCATGAGCAGTGGTTGCAACTAACCAACAAATCAAAACGGACTTTTACATGGAAATAATTCAATTGCTTGATGACAATGGTCACCTTAAAGACTACAAAGTATGGAATCAATCCATCGCCAGTCAACTGGCCAGTATGGATAAGATAGAATTAACTGAGCAACATTGGGAAATTATTCATTTGGTACGTCAAATCTATACCGAAACGCAAACCACTCCCCCTATGCGTCTATTGATTAGGGCCATTAAAATAAATCTTAATCCTGAAATAGCGAACTCTAGATATTTATATCAACTGTTTTCTGATGGACCCGTACGACTCGCCAGTAAATATGCCGGAATCCCAAAACCGAAACATTGTATGTAACTATAATTTGAAACTAATCAATTTGTGTGCCTAACATGTACTTATCCAAATCTTCAATTGACATTGCTTTGGCAACCAAATATCCCTGAAATTGATGGCAGCCTAGTTTTTTTAAGAACTCAAATTGAAACAAAGTTTCTACACCTTCAACAATCAAATCTAATTTTAAATGTTTAGCCATTAACACGATAGTTTCTACCAATGCATCGTCACTTATTCCTCTTCCAATTTTGGTAACAAACGATTTATCAAGTTTCAAAATATCAATCGGCATCTTTGTTAAATAGTTCAGTGATGAATAACCAGTTCCAAAATCATCAATCGCTATTTTGAAACCCAATTTCTTTATTTGATTCATTTTATTTAAGGTGGCCTCGAAATCACCAATACCAATGCTTTCTGTTAATTCTAAAATCACTTTTGAATTATTAATTTTGTATTTATTACTGGTATGCTTCAATATCGACACAAATCCGCTGTCTTCAAATTGTAATAAACTAATATTGATAGAAATAGGTAAAATTGGTTGGTTATTTATCCCAAGTTTTTGAATATATTCGAAAACATTATCAATCACCCACTCACTTAGTTCTATAATAAAACCTGTTTCTTCAGCTGTTTTTATGAAAGATTCAGGTGTTTTTAGTCCATCTCGAGGATGGTTCCAACGTATCAAAGATTCGTATTTAATGATTTCTTTATTGCCATTAAAAATAGGCTGATAATACATTTCGTATTCTTGCCTGATCAAAGCAATTTTTAATGACTTTTCAATTTTAAGCCTTCTATTGGCATCTCTCTTCATTTCATTCTTAAAAAAACTAACTGAATTGGTTCCTTGTGCTTTGGCGAAATACATTGCAGTATCTGTTTGTTGAAGAATCTCTGTAGCATTTTGAGAGTTTTCAGGAAAAATGCTTACTCCATAACTAAAAGAGGCATAAATGTTTTGTTCTTCAATTCTAAAAACATTACCAATGTTTATCTGAATTTTCTTAATGACCTTGTTTACTTTTGATTCTATTTCTCTAATAGTCTTATATTGTTTCCCTATTAAAATGACAAATTCATCACCTCCAACCCTCGCTACCACGTCATGCTTATTCAGAACCTTCTTCAATCTTTTACTAATTTGAATTAATAATTTGTCACCAAAATAGTAGCCCAGTGAATCATTAACCACTTTAAAACGGTCTATATCTAATGACAACGAGGCCCCAAACATATCGTTTTTTTTGGCTTTATCGATAAATTTACGCAAATATTCCATTAGTCTAACTCTATTAGGTAATTTTGTCATGCTGTCAAAAAAGGCCAATTGAGATATCTTTCTTTCCTTTTCTTGATCCTCTGTGATATCTACTTTTAGACCCAGAACTTCAATTTTTCCATCTATAATTTTGCTTGAGATAAAGTCCTTAAACCAGATTTCCTCACCAGTTATAGTTTGGGCTTTGTATTTCAGCATGAACCTATTTTTAGATTCAATTCCCTTATAAAATTCTTTTATAATTCTAGTCCTGTCATTCGGGTGAAACATCTTATCTAAAACCAATTCAACATCCATTAGCTCTTCTTTACTATATCCCAATACATTAACAGCTTCTTCACTGACATAATCAAGCTTTTTCTCACCAACAATATATCTCCAAAAGATAACTGGTTGAATCTCTATCAATTGTTTATATTTATGCTCGCTTTCTTTAAGTATAGAAAACAGTTCATTTATTTCTTTGGTTTTTATAACAACTTGGTCTTGGATTCGAATGTTATTTCCCGTGATAACTAACAGTGCAGAACCCAGAATAGAAATAAATAAAAACCCTATTGAAAGAAGCCACCATACCAACCAAGATGCATTATTATAAAAATATTCTGTGGTTGCATAAGCCTCTAGTTGCCATTCATTGCTGGCATACTTAAATCTTTCGTGCGAGTTCCAATCTCCTTCTTTAAAAGAATTGTTACTTGACTCAAACAATTTAATTTTTCTATTTTTTTCTATACTTGAAATAATAAAATGCACATCTCCTAGACCTTCAATTATGATCAAATCGTTGACAACTTCCGTGAATAATTTGTTGATCTCCAGTTTGGCTTGCTCATTTGGAATCCAATCGTAGGCAGGGTGTTTTGATGAATATTGTTCAATGGTTGCATCAATAAGGGTTTCAATTTTATCATTCAACTTTTCATTGAGTCGCTCATGCTCAAAATACTTAAAGTTAAAAGCAATTAATAATAACAATGAAAACGTAATCGCTACGGGTATAACAGTTTTATACAGCCTTGGTTTCCAAACAGTTCTTGGCTGTTTGAAAATGAGAAACATGATCGGAAGAATCAAAAAAACTCCCACAGCATCTCCAAACCACCAAGTGGAAAAGTTAATTAACAATGTATTTTCTTCAACCATTCCGTTGCTAGCCAATGCCATTATTGAAATAAATGACGAGATGAATGTCGGTATTACTCCTGCAAGCAATAATAATTTAAGAACAGATTCTAAAGTTAGATAATTGTTTGATTTTCCTAAATGGCGATTAACCAAGTATGCCCCTAACAAACACCGAATACCTGTTGAAACTAGCATAGCAATATAGGTAATGATCAAAATCGGCTTTTCAATCAAATCATCGAACTGATAAAAGCTCATGCTAAGAAGTGCTTCTCCAATTAATATTGCTGGTAGAAAACGTTTACCCCAAAGAATAATCACCCCAACGGCAATACCCGCTGAGGGCCATATTGGTGCAATAAAAGAAGGAGGCAGAATTAGAGGTCTAACAGAAACACCAACGCCATAATACACCCCAGCAATCAGTATGCTATATAGGATGTATAAAGCTATGTTTTTACTATTCAAGCGATACAGTATTCCAATTGTTTAATTTTATGTGCTTAAAAGTCGTTTCCCCGCCATAATAACTTACCACAATTTGGCTTATTTTGTCATCACCTAATCCGATTATTAAGCCCTTTTGAACTTGAGATTGATAACTTTTGGTAGTAGAATAATTATAAACCCTTTTTTTGTCACCTATTTGAAGAGTGATCATGGCATCTAACAATGGCTGTTTGTACGTTAATTTTATTCCAATCCAATTGCCCACTGGTGATTGGTTAATAAATAACTTAGGACTTCTAGCAATTTGAGTAACAACCACATCTAAATCACCGTCGTTATCAATATCGGCATAAGCTGCGGACCTACCAACTAAGTCCTGTTGATTTAAGTCTCCAGCATTATTAACTGGGATATAGGTTCTTTCGCAATCACTTCCACAGTTCCAAAAGAGTTGACTTTTTTGTGCATAATGCTGTGCTGCTTGAACCTTATTGATGTCATTTTCAACATGTCCATTGGTTTGGAAAAAATCTAAACGGCCGTCTAAATCGTAATCGAAAAAGAACAACCCAAAACTAAGGGCCTGTCTACTTTGAGGCCCTATTCCTGTAATAACCGATTCATCTGTAAAGAAACCCATATTGGCACGATTAACGTAAAAAGATGTCATTTCATTGGCAAAATTACCAACTGTTATTGCTAAGTCAGCATCATTTTTATAATAAGAACTGTCTATACCCATAGCACCCGTGGCCTTACCGCTACCATTATAAGCCAACCCTGTTTCAGCGCCTTGTTCTATAAATGATTTGTCTTGTTGATTGAGATACACAAAATTTCTGGTGGTATCGTTAGCAACAACCACATCTTGCCAACCATCTTTATTAATATCTAAAAATGTCAGAGCCAATGATTTACCTGAATATTCTGTTTTCGCACCATTTTTAATAATAATTCCCGATTTTTCGGTCACATCTGTAAATTTTCCGTCTTTATTTTCAAATAAACAGTTATGAGAGCCTGGAAAATTACTTGGAGGTCCGTAAGCTCTACCAATTCCGTCTATTTTATAGTCAGCTGCCAAATCTAATTCTCTTGACCACTGTACATAATTCAAAACCATTAAATCCAAATCACCGTCATTGTCATAATCAAAGAATCCAGAACTGGTGCTCCAACCGTTTTCAGTGCAGTCTAAAATGTCTTTGCTTTCAATAAATGTCTGGCCAGCTTGATTTAGATAGAGATGGTTTTTCCCTACCGCTGCAATGAACACATCATCAAATCCATCATTGTTCACATCTCCAATGGCAATACCTGTCCCATAAAATCGCTTGTCTAAAGACATTTCCTTTGTAACATCGGTGAAGCTTCCCTTACCATCATTGCTATAAATATGTTGTGTAGAACTGATTTTTTTATTCCAAAGCCAGTTGGTGCCATTGGCAAAGACAATATCTTGGTCACCGTCGTTATCAAAATCAATAAAAGCCACTCCAGAACCCATAGTTTCTGGTAACATTCGATTTCCGATGGCACCATTTTCATGAACAAAATTGATACCACGTTGTTTGGCTTGTTCTGAGAATTCAGTTTTTGGAGGTTCAATGTGTTTTTCTAATTGAGCCGGAGCTTGATAACTTTGCTCTTTTATCAAAATTTTCTCATTGCCCAAATTTTTAAGAATAATAATAATAAATGCAACAACTGCTATTACAATTATTGCCATGACTGATTTTATAAAAAAGTCCGCAATAATTTGATCATTTCCCTGTTGTTTTTTTGACATGTTTATTCTACTCTGATGTTGTTATCTTTAATAAATTGATTCACTGACTGATAATTTCCAATTTTATCCAATGGGTAAATAGCAATCAGTTCAGCCGCATGATCTGCTGCATTATTATTCGCCCTAGCTTTAGCAATAACCGTATCGTGAGCACTGTCATCAATCTTGTACTTTTGATGCAAAGATTTGTGGACTTTGGCCTTACCTAGATTGCCCATGGCGGTATACAGTTGAAACAAACCAAAGTGTGCATCAGCCCACTCAGGATTAAGCTCAAGAACATGATTATACAATGATACAGATTTTTCTTGCATCGCGAACTGAGAACTCGCAGACAACATCTTGCTTCTTTGAAAGACTGTTTGAGCATACATGGTCACAAATCGATAATCTTTTGAGAAATCAAAATTGGCTTCTTGGGCGTTTTTAAATTCTGATTGATAAACCCGTTCAAAACTATCAATGGCTTTTTGTATAAAACCATTTTGTAAATCAATCACCCCTGCAAAATAAGCCAATTGCCAAGTGTATCTAAAACCTTCTATTTTAGAAGCTTGATTTAGCGCATCTTGTGCTTCATTCAATCTGCCTTGTTGTAAATAGGTGCGCGTTAAATTGACCCAACCCTCGGCTCTACCCAAATCTGCTACTCTGCCAAATGCCTCTTCAGCTTGCTTAAAAGCTTTCTGACGCAATAAACCAATTCCATAATCATTCCACCGTTTCCAATCCTGTTCTAACTTGGGACTGTTTGATGGTTCAGAGTTAATTAACAACTTCTGCACATCACTGGCCAAGGTAACAATCGGCAAGTCATTGAATTTATTTTCATTTTCGGTAAACAATCTATAGTAAGTACTGTCAAATTTTCGATACAAAACCTTGGCTTCTAAAGTAATTTCTCCTGTCAAACTATCTGGAACCTCTAACGAATAGTGTACCGTTGCGCCTGCTCCTGGAGGAATACTGTGATTGTATAGTGCTGTAAATATGTCCTCAACATTTCTTCTGTCAATCCGATTTCCTTCATTATCCAGCACATAGACATTGACAAAATACGACCATTCATTGACATCTCCCTTGTTATTAATGCCTCCACTGCTACCAACCAATTTCCCATCGTGATAAACATTTAATTCAACCCAAATTTGATTTGAATCTCCTGTTCCTTGAGTAAAGGCATGGCCCAATTTAATGGTACGAATAACTGACTCGACCAAATAAAGTTGACCTGCTTCAATTTCTATATTTTCAGCCGTTAATGGAGCGATTAATTCTCCTGTAATTTCTCCACCGCGTTTTAATCCAAATAAGTCAATACTCAATGCCCCTTTTAACATCGCATTAATGGGATCAGGTTTCAGCTTATTCAAATATCTGATACCCGAATTGGCTGATTCAAAGTAATGACTGTGCACTTGTGCTTTACCCGTTAGTGATTCTGTAATGGCGCCGAAGTCCTTCGAATCTTGCATGGGCATGTGACAGTCAGCACACTTCTCTTTGGCTTTTGGAGGGTAATAGAAACTGGCTACTGCATGGCCCGAAACACCCGAGAGAAAAAATGAATCGTAATGATCTTGTCCACGTAACCATTTGTATCCATTGAAAGATTCGGGAATAGAAACTTTGTGGCAAACACTACAAAATTCTGCCGTTTTGTGCAAAGGTTTCAAGTATGATGCTTTGTGAAAATCTGGCTTGGCTTTGACCAATGTCTGATTGACCCATTGCAAGAATGGCAACTGTGAATAGGTAAATGGATACTGCTCAGGTATGGTTAATGTGTATGCACCATTGCCTTTTACCGAATTGATTTCTGAAATGGCATGGCAAGCAGTACAAGTAATTCCTGCCTCTCCAATTTCAGTCCCTATAAAATCTATATCTTTATCAAATTCACCACTAAACATAATCACAGGATCATGACAAGCAGCACAGAACCGAGCCTCATCATGATTGTCATCACGGTTATCTAAAAATTCACGTGTATTATTCACCGCAAAAGAATACGATTGGTTATTAAAACTGGATACCTTATGAACACTGTTCATCCAACCTTCATGTACATCGGCATGACAGTTCTTGCAGTATTGGTTATTGTCCAAATCTTCGGCTTTAATGTGCTTATTGGTATGGGTTTGTGCAAACGATGGTGCAAACAGTGGGTTGATTTCTTGGCGCTCTATTATTGGAGGATTAAAAGTGTCTTTCTGTAACCATGCCAATGCCACCATGGCAATAACTGTAGCCAATACTGTGATTTTGCTAGAACCCCATGAAAGTTTTGGCCCCGCTAAACGGTGCATCATAAATAACCAAATGGCAATTATAGGTAAGACAACATGCAACCAATAAGTTATCGAACGCAGTTGGATATTCTTTATTTCTAAAAACGGAATCTCTCGAGTCAACAACAATCCAGTTAACAACAATAAAATCGAAAATACAAACAAAGCATAACCAGCCTTAATGGCTCTTTTATTGCGCCTGTTTTTAGTGTTGCCCATATGAATAAAGCCGTAAACAATAAAAGGTACGATAATTAGCAAGCCTAGAACCAAATGGGCCAAAAACATATATAAATAGGTTTGATCTTGTAAGCTTTTATCTGTAAACCACTCTACAAATGTGACAGTAGACAAATAAACAGAATTGATGAACAAGAGGGAAAACAAGAAAAAAACAATTCTAAGAACTAGTTTAAGCTTCGGCCCAACAGCTTTTTTAGGTTTAATTTTATTGTTTGGATTCATTTATTCATTTTCCAGCTTTAAATCGGGTATTGTACTTTTGATTGAGTGTTTTTGAACGCGCCGATACTTTACCATTGAAAGGAATCGGGTCAAGGGTTTCACCCTCTTTGGTTAAAATATCCATGTCTTTAGCCCAACCTTTAAATTTTAAAATATAAAATCGACTAAAACCTTCTTCCAATACAGGTAAGTCATCGCTATAAAACAACTCTATACTTTCGCCAGCACCTATGATAGCCAAAGCATTGTCTTGTTCTTCTAGCAATTCTGTGACTTCACCCAATTGAGAATATGCTCCTTCCATATACCGGGCATCCCAAAAAGGCTCTATGTCAGTGAAATCATAACTTGGAACACGCTGCTCGTTATTTTGACGCTTAGGAAAACCCAACTGTTTAACAGTCGCTCGGTTTAACTCAAGCTCATACCTATTAATATTTTCAGGTGTTACTGATTGAATGAGACCCAATTGGTCAAAATATATTTCCATATTGGTTCTGATTCTAAGACGTCTGGTTTCTTCTGGCAAATCCAAGGGCACAGTTGCTGCACGTGGCATACCAGCAGGATAGCCAAACTCAACCAAAAGCGTTTTCCATTCACCATCAACAAAGTATTCAATGGTAGGAGCTTTCGGGCTCAAACCTGATTGCCATGCTGCAAACATAGTTTGTGAATAACCATATTCAACCCAGCCATTCATCACTAAGTGATATTCGCCTTGGAGCTCATCTGCAAACTCTAGTGTTGTTACTTGTTCATCCACTAAACCTAAAAATCGATGATCTTGATTAATAATATCAATGGCTTGTTTATCGGTTGTTAAAACCTTTTCAGTGACATCTTCATTCAGTTTGTTTAACACCAATATTGGCATTATCATATCCTGATAGAATAAAATCCTCCCTGTTACTTGTGGTTCAGAAATCATCATTCTTTCATCCAAAGTGACAGAGTATTCTTTGGGCACATCAAGAACTTCAATGGTCAATTGATCTAAATAAGCAGACTCTTCCATAGGTTCACTAAATTGCAATTTGAATAAACCATTTTCTGACTCAAATTGTTCCGAGGTCAACAAATAATTTTCCCAAGGCCGAGGAACACCATACTCTTCGCGACCAATCGCAAAACCAATACCACCCACACCCAGCACATCACTGATGAATTCATACTTGCCGTTATTCCAAACAAAAATCACTGGGCAACTGGATAATTGACGTTGGGTCTCCGTGATTTTGTGGTATTGATTGGTTTTCAATGCCATTTCGGTTTGAAATACACCATCAGACCATTCCATCGCTATATAATCAATCTGTTGCTTCGTGCCTGCTGCAATTGTCATCGGTTGATAATCTTGATCATAGCCCGTCATATTTTGAAATGAATTCTCCACAGCGTAAAAACCCTGGTTGTGTAAAACCAAACTGGTGCCGATTCCTGAAAAATTTGAACGCACAGAATTGGCATCATCCTCTTTTCCTGATACCCCAACAAGAAGATAAGGGTTTCTGGAAGAACTGGCAGATACATGCTTTATTTGTTTGCCTTGTAGAACAACTAATTCTGGCCCATTAATGGTATTCAATAATTTATAGGAATCAATATTGTTTATTAATACCTGCTCAACAAATTTTCCATAATTGTCTAATATTTTTAACCCTTGTGTCTCTTGAAGTAAAAACTCTTTGCGGCCATTGCCATTGATATCTGCTTGCATCATAAAGTCACCTTCAATCTCATCAAGTTGTTGGATAGTTTTGTAATACTTCAACAATCGATCGTATTCAAACGATAGAATTTTATTGCCTTCAAACAATATATTGAGCTCAGGATAACCATTAATGTCATTGTCTGAAAAACTCGCTGAACGAATTAACGAGTCATATTGCAAAGAATAGATGGTTTCATAGTTCCACATTCTATCGTTCAATAAAATCGTAAAAGTTTTGTCGGCTATTAAAATAATATCTACATCTCTATCACTGTCTATATCTTCGACCAAAATTTGTTGATACCCACTAAGGGTTGGCAATGAAATCTTTTTAGATAGGGGGACAAATGTATTGTTTAAATTGTTATTCCACAATTCAAATTGCCCGGTTTCTGATAACAGCAACAAATCCAAATCTCCATCATGGTCAGCATCAATTAATCTAACCGCAGAAGATTTAAGCTGACTTAATCCAAATGATTGCATATCAACAGAATCAAAACCAACATCGGTTTGTAAATACAATTGATCTGATTGTCCAGTTACATAAACATCAATTTTACTGTCGTTGTTTATATCACCCCATGCCAATTTGTGCTCGCCAGATTCCAAAGCTATCGCAAATTTATTTATTTCTTGAGGTGCTGTTAAAAAATTGTCAAACACTTTTAATTGATTTTTTTCTACAACATAAAGTTGACTGTCTTGAGACTGATTAAGATTCACTACACCGTATTGTTGAATGTTGTTTATTTCAACCAGATCTAATGATTTAGGTGAATTAAAATATGGAGGCTTGGTCTTGGTTTCTTGACTTGCAGTATTTTTATATTCTGAATACGCCTGTGCAGTGGCTTTGGGACCCATTCTGGTATATTTGATTTCGGCCAATTTTGCTTTGGGGTTGCTGGATAGTTTTTGATAGGATTCCAACATTTCCTTAGCTAATTCAGTATTAATCAGTCTTTGCGCTGCCATAAAACTGCCATAATAAGCACTGCGAAGATATCCATCAGCCTTAATTGCCTTTTGATAGAGGTCTAGAGATTGTTCAACCTCTCCATTTTGCAAATGACATTGACCTGCAAAATATAAAGCATAAGCATCTGAGCTATCTGCTTCGATTATGCTATTAAACTGTGGCAATGCTTTTTCGCACAAACCTTGATTGAAACTCAAAATACCTGCGATGTAATGAGCCACTAAATTGTTGATATTTTCTAACAATAAACTTTCAGCAATATTCATTGCTCGATTTTCGTCCCCTTCCTTTTGACGATTTAACAAAGCAATAGCAAGATTTTGTTGTGCTAACTGCCATTTAGATTCTATTTTGACCAATTGCTCAAATGTTGATGTGGCTTTGTCATAATCAAATGAACCCATTTCTCCAACACCTTTGTTGTTGAGGGATATGGCAAGTGCTGAAATTCTAGGCTTTACTTCTTGTACAACAATGGATTCTAATGAGTTGTTTTGAGTCACATCACCCGAACATGCCCATAGATTAACCAATAAGAAAACGGTGATTAAATTTTTAATTAATCCTTGATCATTCATTTGTTTTTTATATAATTTATTTATTTTTGGCATGCGTAATTCTTTGATTTAATTGTTCAATTGTTGGAATCGTTGAATCGGTCCCAAATTTATTTTGTTGCTGATAGACATAGGCATTGTTCCTAAAATGAGCGATTGTATCATGCCCTTTACGGCGTTTTCTTTCTGCTCTGATTGCCCCGATGTCAATCGGTGCAACTACTACTTTTTCTCCTGAGTTTTCCCCTGCACTGGCAAGGATTCGACCATCGAAATCTACGATCATAGAGCCACCTGGCCAGCTAAACGGCGGATAATTTTTTAAGCTAGCTCCTTGATTGGCTGCAACCACATACACCATATTTTCTAATGCACGGGTTCTATTAACCAAGCTCCACCATTCCATCGGCGCTGTAGAACCCCATGGATCCATGTATGCCGATACTCGATTGATTATTTCTGCTCCAGAAAAGGCTATTTCTCGAATACATTCAGGAAACAACCAATCATAACAAATAGCCACACCCAGTTTTCCAATCTCAGTATCTACAACTGGAAACAAATTTTCGTGGTAATCAGGTAAATCTGCAGGCGAAGTATGCACTTCCCAGGGAACCCAAGTATTAACTTTCCGGTATTTCGATAAAACGCCACCAGGTCCAATTAGCAAAGTGGTATTGAAAACATGTCCAGGATAATTGCTGTCTTTTTCTAGAAAGCTAGCAGTTTGAATATAAATGCCATATTTTTTACAGAGTTTTTGATACTTTTCAGTAAATTCCCCAGGCAAATCAACTGCCAGTTTGTTGTGAATTTCCTTTGCAGTCTGATAGATAGGTACTTGGTGACCAAACTCTGGTAATACAAACAACCTTACATCAAAAAATGGTTCGTACGCAATAACCGTTTGTTCAATGATTTTACACATGAAATCAATGCGGTTTGGAATATCTTTACGTGATTGTGGAGCTGGAAAATCCGTCTGAATAGTGGCTGCGTAATATCTCATTTTTACCAAAACACAAAGATGTTGATTTTATCACATTATCAACATTTATAGATTGGTTAGTTATAAAACACTAAAAAATTAAACTTTTTTTAAGACCCCATATAGCAGTTTATAATTTAAATACTATCCTAACAACTTTAGAAAGTTGATTATTGACTCCATAGTCACTTGGTGGTTCATATTTCCATTTCCTTACGGCTTTTAGGGCTGCATTATTAAAAATTCTATAATTTCTAGAGGATCTACTCACTTCTGCATTAGCCACATTGCCAGTCACATCGATTGTAATGTTGACTTCAACCCAACCTTCTTTTTTTTCACGAGCTGCCTTGGTTGGATATACAGGCAAAACATTCTTAATTTTTTTCCAGACATAAGGCTGAATTTGAGCTGGTGCCTTAACCACAACTTCTGCCAATTGATCTTGTTGACTTAACACTTCTTCTTGAGTTGGCTCTTGTTTAATCTTCTCTACAACTCTTCTTTCTTCTTCTTTACGTTGCTTTTCTTTCAATTGTTTATCCGCAACATTTTTTTCTTTGACCGTTCTTTGCTTCTCAGCTAATTGCTCAGCAGCAATTTTTTCTTCTTCAGCCTTTCTTTGCTGCTCAACTAACTGCTCATCAGCAATCCTTTTTTCATTGTCTTTCCTTTCTTGTTCTTGTAACATCAACTCTGCAGCCACCCTTTTTTCTTCGGCCTTAATTTCATTTTGATCTGTTCCATCATCTGAAGTTATAACGGGTCTTTCTACTTGAATCAAATCATCCCGATTAATTTCCGAATCATCAGAATCAAGCAACCTAGTTCTATCCATTCCAAAATCGCCCATATCCATCTCGTCTTCATCATCCAAGTCAGCATCAAATTTTAAATTAGGTGTTTCTTCTCGAGTCGGCATTTTACTGCCCCAGGATGGTTTACTTTCATGCTTCTTAGCATCAGTTTGTGAATATGAGTTTTGTATTACGAACAAAAAAACAATTATTAGTATAACTTTCATTGTCAATCCAATATTGGGGAAATAATAAATAACTTAAGTGGTCCAATGATATGAATAATGTATCATTTTGATGAATACATCACGTTATATTTATATTATTATGTTATAAAGACCTACTCTCCAAGTTTATTCTACTTAACTCACTGATAAATTCAATTTAATGTGTCAATATTGCTACGTTTTGCGCTATATAACCATCCTTAGAGCAATCTAAGCATATTCTTAACAATTCTACTGAGAATTTTTAGCACTAACTTATTTTATTTATTAAAATTTCCTAAAGAGTTTTACATAGTTCTCTTATTGAGTTAATTCCAAAAACACTTTAGGTAATTGTTCTGGAAGCCTATCAACATGATCAATTACTGTGAAATGACTACCAAAAATATCTTCAACATAGCTATCGGCATTTTTATCAAGCGTAATGCAGTAAGAATAAATACCTTTTGCTTGAAGCTCTTCAACAGTTTTTTTGGTATCTTTAATTAACGTTTTAGGATCTTTGGCATCGATATCAGCAGGTTCACCATCAGTTAACACCAACATTAATTTCTTTTCAGCGGTTTGTGATTGCAAATAGTGGGCGGCATGACGCATTGCAGCGCCCATTCTTGTGGAGTAACCAGCTTGCATTTTGGCGATTCTGGCTTTAACTTCATTTCCATAATTTTCAGAATAGCCTTTAATGTGTTGGTATCTAACTTCACTTCTTGTATCCGAGCTAAAACCCGCAATGGCAAACTTATCACCCAGTTTATCAATCGTCCAAGCGGTAATTGCCAAGGCTTCTTGTGATAACTCTAATAGCGACTGACCAGTTTCGGGATTAATGTTATTCAAGGACTCTGAAGAATCTACTAATAACATTACTGCAATATTGCGACTGTCTGTAGTAGTGCTGTAATTAATTCTCAAATCGGGGATTTGCCCACTTTTAAAATCTATTAATGACCGCAAAGCTATATCCAAATCCAGCTCCTCACCTTCTTCTTGAAACCTTATTCGTTTTTTATTTTGTGGCTTGAGAATTTCAATCATGGTTTTCAACCTTTTGGCTAATTCACCATGTTTTGACATTAATTGATCTATCTTATTGGCTTCTCCAGAAGGATGAAGCCTCTCATAAACAGTGGTCCAATCAGGCCTATAACTTTGTGAAATATAATCCCACTCATCATAAAATCTAGGTGGCAAGCTATCAGCAGAATCCACAATTTTTTCATCATTTTGATATTCATTGGGCACGATTTCATCGGCTTCATCGTATTCTTCATAATGGTACCAAAAACACCGGTTATCATCACGATAACTAACCTCTGTATTATCAAAAAACATAGTCGGCAGGCTATCCGAGTCTTGCCTAGAACGAATGAAATATTTTGTTCCCAGTTTAGACATTTCTTGTGTTGAAGATGGTTTACCACTGGATAACAGCCCATTAAATTCTTTGCGCATTTCTTGCATCAAATCATCTTCTGGGTCAAATTCAGGATCAATCAATGCCCGAGACAATCTTGCCGCTCGGTATCTTAAAGTCGAGACTTTTATACCATCACAGGCCCCTTTCTGTGGATATGGATGCAAAGCCAAATAATATTTTCTCAGCCCTGGATAAAGACGCATAGCCAATACATCAACACGCGAATCTTCAAATACCGATACCATCAATTGCATTTGTGGTGCATAATTATCCGCCATTAGATTACTAGACCATTTATTGTGCGACATCAAATGAGAAAGCATAGTTCGATAGCGATTGAGCCCGCTCACGCTATTTTCATCTTCATAGACATCGGGAACGGCAATCACTTCATCATCTAAATATGGCTGTGGTATTCTTATTTGATCCAAATCTGTTGAAAAGTGAGTAATCGGCAAATCACATTCCCATAAACAATCTTTTGCCATGATTAATTTGTGTTCAATTTGCTTAAATGTGGTCCCTTTGCGTTCCCTATTGATAATACTTTTGGCATCGTGTGATGCCAAACTAAAATATTCAATCTGTTGATCCGGTGCATCGTGATAGTTTCTGGCGCCATAATCGACAAAATTACTGACCCCAGTTAAATCCAATTTTGCCAACAATTTAGACATGTTTTCCAACAAAGGCACCAATCCGGAGCTTTCATACAAAGAGTTATGCCCATGGATTACAGTTTGAGTTTTGTCAATAAACTCATCGATGACAGTAAAATAGAGCTTAAGGTTTTCGGTATTCTTTATATGCTCAGAAATGAGCCTTAGAGACTTCAAAAAAGGAATCAATGCAGCTTTATTTGGGCTTCGGGCCAGTTGATATCCATATTTGGTAATGGATTTTATTGAATCAACACCCAATGTCACTATAATTATCGGCATTTCTTCTAAGAATACCAAAACAGGCTCAACTCCTTGGCCGATAGAACACAAAAAATTAGCACCATCTAAATACTGATAGACTTGCTGTTCTGGCATGATATCCATTGCCTTGCCCAAGTTTTCAGCAAACGCCTCTATGGCTTGTGGAAACTTGCACTTAAAGCGTTGTTGGTATTTTTCGAGTAATTCAGGAGTCATATTGGCATGATTAGCCAAATATCAGTTCGATGGCATTGTCCAGTGTCTCACGTATATCCGCATCATCGGTAATGGGTCTAACCAGAGCCATTTTACAGGCATCAATTGGTGCAATACCTTGATTGATTAATTGTGCTGCATAAACCATTAATCGGGTAGAAATTCCTTCATCTAAACCATGACCTTTTAAAGCACGTGCTGTATGGCCAATCTTTACCAGTTTATTGGCTACTTCAATATCTATTTTTCCTTCAGTTTTTACAATACTTGCTTCATCCTCGGCATTAGCATAATCAAAATCCAGTCCGCAAAAACGTTGCTTGGTGGATTGTTTTAAATCTTTCATTAAGGATTGATAGCCTGGGTTATATGAAATAACCAACTGAAAATCAGGATGTGCTTTAATCAACTCACCCTTTTTATCTAGTGACAGTTCACGTCGATGATCGGTTAATGAATGGATTACTACCATGGTATCTTGTCGTGCTTCAACTATTTCATCTAAATAACAAATGGCACCATAACGTGCAGCCATGGTTAATGGGCCATCAACCCAACGGGTACCATTAGAATCCAGTAAATAGCGTCCAACCAAATCAGATGCTGTAATGTCTTCATTACAAGAAACAGAAATAATGGGTTTGCCCAATTTCCAAGCCATATACTCCACAAAACGAGACTTTCCACAACCTGTTGGACCTTTAACCATCATGGGAAGTTTTGCATTATAGGCAGCTTGATACAACTCAACTTCATTTGAAAGCTGTTTATAAAAAGGTTCTTTTTCTATTTTGTATTGGTTTATGTCCATCTTTTCTTTTATGTGTTTTTTTAAAGCAACGGGAGCACACATGGGTGCTCCCCTACGAAGTATTAAATGTATTACTTATGCACACCCAACTTTTCTCTCCAACCTGGATACAAAGTATCTGCATCACCTGGAAATGATTCAAAAGCACGGGCAAATTCTTTGTGTTCTTTGGCATACTCAATCGGGTCAGCTCCTTGAGTCCAACAATCAAAGGCTTGAGAAAGTGATTTAGCACCTGCTGCTGGCGAATCAATGTGGCCATAAGAACCACCACCTGAAGTATTAATCAAATTGCCATGGCCTAGATTTTCGAAGAACCCTGGCAATCTTAATGCATTCATGCCACCAGAAATAATTGGGGTTGTAGGTTTCATACCCTCCCATTTCTGATAAAACATGGGTCCTTGACATTCATCGCGCTCAATCATATATGCAATGATTCTATCGTCATTTCCACCTTCCATCTTACCATAGCCCATAGTGCCCACATGGATACCCGACGCACCCATTAGACGAGACATTTTCGCCAAAACAAAAGCCGTATATCCACGCTTCGCTGAAGGGGAAGTAACTGCTCCGTGACCTGCCCTATGGTAATGCAGGTACTGCGAAGGATAATTTCTTCGGGCTGTAGTGACCATACCTGGACCACCTACATAGCCATCTACCAAGAACGCCACATGCGGCGCAAACTCACCAAACGCTTCTAGTACAAAATCAGCCCTATAACACATTTCATGGTAATCATCAGCAGTAATATTGGCTGAAAACAATTTAGCTTCTCCTGTTTCATCCTGAGCCCGCTTCATGGAATCAACCACCATCGGAATCACTTTTTTCATAGGGCAAAACACTTGATTTCCTTGTGGCTCATCATTTTTAATAAAATCACCACCTAACCAAAATTGATATGCCGCATCCGCAAATGGTTCAGGACGCAAACCCAATTTAGGTTTAATAATTGTTCCTGCAATATAACCACCATCCACACGAGGTCGGCCCAATAATTTCCACATATGTGAAATATCCACCGATGGACCATCGTATAAATGCAATTTGGTTTCAGGAATCCAAAAATCAAACATTTGTAAATTGGCCACGTCACCCATTCCTTGATTATTACCAATAGCCAATGTTAAAAATGACACAATCATCGCTTTACCATCTATACCGTTCCTGTCAAAAAGATCAAATGGATAAGCCAGTTTAATAATACCTTCCACTTCGTCAATTTCATAAACCATGGCATCTAAATCCTTGGTGAAATCATCGGTAGTTGACACTTCAACATTGGTACCCGTGGATGATTCGGCAGCTACGTGTGCTGCAGTTTCAAGATAGCCATAACCAGCAGCAGGTTGCATAGTATAAGCAACAAGTATATGATTTTGACCTTTAATTAATTCAGCTTCATCTAATGATAAATCTGCATAACGATTGGATTGATCCATTTTATTGTCCTCTAATAGTAGTTTTAGTTAGTTTTAAGTTGCACACAGTTTAAATCAAAGTTACAATAAATAAAAGTCACGTTATTTTATGTTTAATATAAGTAAATTTTATGAATATCACTTTAAGACAAATCAATATATTTGTTGAAGTTGCCAAAAACCTCAGCATTACCAAAGCAGCAAATGCCCTTTTTTTAACTCAACCTGCAGTCTCCATGCAAATCAAACAACTGGAAGGTATGGTTGATATTCCCTTGTTAAATCACTTAGGTAAAAAACTTACTTTAACACAAGCGGGTGAAGAGTTTCTTAAATTCTGCATTCGAATTAAAAATGAACTATTTGATGCCAAAGAATTGATGCAAGAGTTCAAGGGAGTAAAGCGCGGGACACTCAACCTATCAGTTGCTAGCACATTAAGCCATTTTGCAGTACAAACCATTAAACTGTTTTTAATACAACATCCAAAAATAAAAATTCAATTCGAGGTGACCAATCGCAATACTGTATTGAACAATTTAAAAAACTCTACAACTGACATTGTAATGATGGGCAAACCGCCACTCGATCAAGATTTGGAATTCAGCGTCATTAAAGAAAATCCATTAATTGTTATTGCCCCAAAAGGTCATGATTTGACTAAGAATAAGAGAACTTCTTTAAAGGATTTAAGTCAACAAACTTTTGTCATTCGTGAAGAGGGTTCAGGAACTCGATTGGCATTCAAAACCTTATTGGATGTTAATCATTTAACATTAACTGATTATATGACTATTAATAACAATGAATCAATCAAGTTATGTGTTTCGGCAGGACTTGGACTTGGAGTAGTTTCTATCCATACCGTTAAAGAGGAATTAGCAAGCGGTACTCTCGTTGAATTAAGTGTTGAAGATTTTCCCATTATAAAAAAATGGTACATAGTCAACCGCAAATCTTATCACCTACCAGCTGTCGCCAAAGTTTTTCGTGATTTTGTTATCAATCAAATATTATTTAGAGCGCATTAAGCTAAATCCCGTGTTAGAATTCATCCCGCAGAAATTACACCTTTAGGAGATACGAACCAACAATGAAAACTTATTTAAATTTCATCTTAATATCATTCGGATTAATAATCGCCTCTTTATTGATTCAATATACCAACATTACAGCCCAGCAGATACTTATAGCCGGTATATCAATCGGACTTTTATCATTTGTACTATCTTTCATATCACATCAATCTGGCCAAAAAACCAAAAAACCAAAAAAAATTAAACCTAAGAGAACCAAACCATCTGCTGTTATCAAAACTAACGGCAAAGAAGTTAAGGGCAAAGTAAAATGGTTCAACAAAACTAAAGGATTTGGTTTCATCACACAAGACAATGGCAATGATGTATTTGTCCATCAAACCTCAATTGCTTTTAAACCAAGCATCCTCAAAGAAGGTCAAGCCATTACTTTTAATGTGGTTGTTGATGAAAAAGGCCCGCAAGCAGAGAATGTAAAAAGAGCTTAAATATTATTGATCTTATCCAACAACTCTATTGGTAAGGATATTCCACTGGCATTTAGGTTATCAGATAAATGCTGCAAATCGGTAGTGCCGAACACAGCACAACTAATTTTCGGGTTATCTAAAACATAGGCTAAAGCTATTTGTGACCCGGTTAGGGTGGGATGCTTATTAATGAATTTGTATTTTCTGCCTTGAATAAATTTATTTGGTGAATTTTTCAATGCTCTAGCCAAATACCATAAGTCCTTAAATCCTCTTATTCTAAACAACCTATTCGAATAAAAAGCACCGGCTAAAGGAGCTGCTGCCAACACTGCGATGTCCTTTTTATGAATTTTATCGATTAATGAAATACGTCCTTTCATCATTAGATTGTAATCGATCATTATGCAATCGAAAACTCCAGTCTCCATAGCCATATCAATTATATCAAGGTTAAATGAATTGATAGCCAATGCTCTCACTTTTCCTTGTTGCTTTAAATTTGTAATCGTGGACAACAACTCATCATTAAAGTCTTCAGGGTTGGGTCCATGCAAGTGAAAAACTCCCAAAGTATCAATAGATAAAATTTTTAAACTTCGGTGACAGCTCTCAATAACCCAGTCAACTGAAAAGTCTTTATATAACTGACCTCTCTTGTTCAGTCTCGTACCCGCCTTGGTTGACAGGCAAAGATTCGATTTATCCGATAGATGGGACAAAGCTTTACCTAAACGAATTTCAGCATTGCCCCCTGAATAACTGTGCCCGGTATCAAAAAAAGTCACACCTTTCTCTAATGCTTTATGAACTATAGCGATTGCAGCATTTTCAGAAAATATTTTTTTACCCCAAAAACTTGCACAACCCAGACCGATTTCTGATATTTTAATGCCTGTTTTACCCAACAATCTTTGTTTCAATTTATTTTCCCATTGCGACAACTTATACAACCGTCATTTATTTTAAAACATGTACTATTTACAGAATCTTCTAAGAAATTGCAAAAACACAAGTATGAATTAAACAAAACAATAGCATTTTATTTCAAAGCAAAATTATCAAAGCCAATACAAGAACGCTCTGATTTCTTATCTTTGTTTCGTTCATTGTCTATTCATTTCCCTCTCGGTAAACTGGCTCTTTTTGGTCTAAAAGAAACAATGTAAGTACAAATCATCGAAAGAATAACATAAATACTAAAGTAATAAACACCTATTTGTAAGTTGGCATCGGTTTGGCCGCTTGCTTTCATTGAAAAATAGGTCACAACAATAGCTACTACAAAGACATCTAGCATCGACCATTTACCAATATTGGATAGAAAAATCATGCGTTTAGAAGACAGGTGCAATCTTTCTTGGAAACTAATGATTAAAAGCAACACGGTTTTAATGATGGGTGTGACTACTGTAAACAATAAGATAATCCCAGCAATGCCGTATTGTTGATTAGTGAACATTTTCATCAATGTGGTGATGATACTTTTGGATTCATATTGGAAGATGGTATTGCCCAATAAGGGTATCTCTTGATACGCAGTAACTTCTAATATTGGCGCAAACCATCCAGTGATCAATGCAATAATAGACAAAGAAACTATACTCAACAGCAAGAATCGTTTGCGGGCTATGACATACAACACCAATGACAATAAAACGATGCCGATAAAGGCCTTGCTGAATCGATAGGCATTTTTATCATAATTTTGGTTCTTTGTCTTAAGCTCTTTAATCTCGTTGACACTTTCTGTGTAGCCGTCATACCAACTAAAAGTAATTTTTTCTAATATCTTTTTGCCAGTTGTTTTTAAGTTGTCTTCCATGTGCAGAGTTTCGGTGATCTTGTTGGCCGTATGAGAATAACCAATGGCATTGCCCCATGATTCATAAGCAATAGCAGCAGCAGACAAGCTTAATACGACTATATAAACAGTACCTAATATTTTATTTTTCATTTGATTTGTCTTCGGTCTTGATCAGTTCAATGATGGGATTATCCCAACTGCCTGTTACTTTGTATATAATTTTACCCACATCCTTTAATCCTTTGTGAAACATACCTTGTACGAAAAAACCAGCTGCTGCACCCACTGCACCACCCGCAATGGCACCAATGGTTGGCAAAACCCTACCCACTCTTGGCGTAACATAAACCATTTGGTCATAGTCTTGTTTATCCAAACCAGTTTTCCCAGTAACGACTATTTCGGCACTAGATGAGTCAATCACAAATGCATCTGTATAAGCTTCTCCTTTGGTGAGTACAAAGTCTCCTTTCATGGATTGAAATCTCAAGCCTTTGCCCAATACATCTCTAAAGTCCAATATCAATCGACGAGGCAAATTGGTTAAACTAAACAATCCCAAAACTCGACCCATACCCGGTTTTGCATCAATAACTTCACCTTGACCTATTTCTATGCGCATCTTGCCGCTGATATTTTTAATTTCAAATTGACTGGGAAAATCTGACCATTTTGCCTGCATGTCAATGATGGTTTCTGCTTGTAAGATAGGCGCTTGAAAACCCATAGTCTTCAAAAATTCAGCAATATCTTTGGAAGTCATGATAATATTAAATTCGGATAATCCAGATTCTCCAATCGAGCGCGACCAAGTTCCATTGATAGTTAAATTCATCAATTCAGAACGGGTAATGAATTTTTCGACTCTTATGCCTTCAGTTACAGGTCTAACTTCAATAATGGATTCACCAAGAGGAATACCGTCATAAATAAAATCATCTATTCGAATATGTAGGGCTGGGTAATTGCTACTAACGGGATCTGTTTGTTCAATTTCTATGACTTTTTCTTTTTTTATGGCTTTCCAATGCAACTTACCCAACTGAACGATAATGCCTCGGCTGTCTAATTCATTGGGAACAGTTATTTTCCCAGCTATGTCTTCGGCTTTAACATTAAAAATCAAACCCTCTTTGCCTGCTTGGATATCAACATTTACATCGGTCAATTCACGCCCCATGAAAATAAGTTTATTGATCTGAACTGACATTTTCTTAAAGGGCATTTCTTTTCTATTTTCATTGTTTTCATTTTTAGCCAACAAAGCTATCCATTTGTCCACATCTACCACGTCCAAATTGCCGCCAAAATTATTGGAATCACTTTCCTCTGGTTGACCAAAGATGACTTTATTGAGCGTAACCTCTCCTGATTCAGGATTTTGCACAAAATTGGTACGCAATGAGTCTTTGTATGTTAAATCCCAACCACTATCAATACATGGCAATATACAAGTAACTGAAAATGCCGCTTTTTCAGCCGGTGATTTTGCAAAAGGATCGGGCATTTCCAATGCAACTCCCTGTAACTCTGATTGGGCTGTAAATCCTATTTGACTATCAGATGTGTTGCTGATTGAGAAAAGCCAAGGCGCATTGCCTTTAGCTGGCAATGAAAAGCCCAATGCAGATTCAAAGTCAAGGACATTGTAATCCCCTTGCAACTGTACATTTAGCTCAACAGAATGATTGGGTTGATTAATAATGTCACCTGTAACAGAAACGTTTTGATCCAAAAACTTTCCTTTTAAATCTTTTAGGTACAATGAAGGACCTGAAAAAGCCAAATAGCCATTTAAATTTGTTAGTCCAAATTTCCCTATTTTAAAATCAGTATGGTTAAAGTTAATTGTACCCCTGAGCAATACTTTAACTCCTGGTTTATTTAATGGTATTTTCAAGTGAACATCAACCCTTTGCAATCCTGTTAAAGTAATGTCTTGTTTTAAAACTTCTAAGCCTTTTTTCATCGGAGATTGATTCAATATGTCAATCAAAAAATTGTCTTTGCCTTGTGCTCTGATGTCCACAGTAAGAAGTGGTTTCTTTAAATTATCTATCCGAGCAACAACTAATTTCACCTTTCCATCCAGTACTTTTCCTCGGTGCGATTCAACAATCAACTGATGATTGATGGTGTCAACTACGGCTTCAAACTGACTAACCTTGGGCCAGTCTTTATGATAGTTAACGGTAGCTAACTTTAGGTTGGATTTGGTCCAGAATACACCTTGATGATCGATAAATGGATAATCTTTGGGTTGCCCATGATAAAGAATCATGCCTTTATCAACAGTCCCAGACACCAATGCTTGATCCAAAAAGTTCAATACTTTGGGCTTCCATTTAAATGAAGGCCAATACTTATATAACTGATTGACTTGTGCATCGTATACCGCAAATCCCAGGTCCAAATTTAACTGCTCATCATATACAACGCGAGCAGCACCATCGATGATAAAATCCTTACAATCACACCACAACGAATTTACCTTAAAATCGATATTATCATCTAACATAGATGTTTGAGCAGTCAGTAATAATTTACTCCATTCAACCTGCCCTCGAATATAATTTGGCAAATCAGCTGATCCATTATCAGAGTCTATCATCAGTCTGATTTGATCATCATGAAGGCTAACAACACCTGACAATTGAGTAAAAATACCAAATTTGGCTTTTAAAGCTAACTCGTGAAACTCAACATCGGCATCAACTATTCTTCGCAAGTTGATATCATATTTAAGATTTACATTGGTAATCTTCCCGTTCAAATCTAATGCCTCAAAACCATCATTTGAAATACCGATTGTCTGAGTTATGGCTTTTAACAGGGGCACATCCAACACATCGGCCTTCAAGTATATAAAAGACTCATCGCGGTTGAATTGAATCTGTATTTTATCTTGAGAAATCGATTCGGTCTTAATGTCATTGATGATTAATTCTGCTTGCCATTGATTTTTATTACCCCTGTAAACCAACTCGGCTTTACCTGACAAATCTATGTCTTTGGACATAATATTGAACAGTTTATCATGCAAATCGGCTTTGGCACTTAATTTGACAATGTTGCCTTTCTCAGTTGATAACCACATTTGTGCATCTACTAATACGTTGGGCAAGTAGGATTTATTGGTTAACTGAGCCAGTTCTTTTAATGATAGGTTGTCTACTTCGGCATACCATTGTGCTTGTTGCATAAAATCATAGGATTTATCCGTAACTGATTTAATAACAATGCTGTCAGCCAACTGTTTGGACACCAACTCAATGGCAAATGCCCTTTTACCAGAAGTCTGCTGAACTGTTATTTTTGAATTAATTTTGTGCTGTTTATTATTTACCGAATCCTTTAAGTTCAAGGTAAGGTTATTGATAGAGAGTGTGCCTGTTGCCAACAACTTTTCTAGCTTTTTTGAAAAACTATCTTGGTTCTTAATGTCACTTTTTACAACAATTTGACCAGAAGATTGTCGTTCAAAATCAACGGCGATGTCATTGATACCTATGGTGATGCCTGTGGAACCTTTAGGTATCAGATATTTTATAAGATTAACATTCAAAGTGACTTGTTGAACCAGGACTTCATCCTTGTCCTTGATATTCAAACCTGAGATAACAAACTTCGGGCCAAAACCTTGCCATTTCCCAGAGATACTTTTAATTTCAACCGGTTTTTCCCATTGCCGGCTTAAGATATCTACTACATATTGTTTGTACAACTCTTCATTCGGTAATACCAAAGAAATAAGCCCGACAACAATTCCAGCTACAACAATAATAAAAGCCAGTAACCCTCGAATGTGAATCCAGAGTCTAAATAAGAAAGAATGTTTTGCAGTTTTTGTCATGATTAATAAATACTTACATCAAGACCACATCAAACTGTTCTTGTGAATAGGAATTTTCTGGTTGCATACTGATTCTTTTTCCCAATTCCTCTTCTAGTTCAGCCAATGACTCTGTTTGTTCTTCATAAATATAGTCTACTAAAGAAGTTGAGGCAATCACACGTATTTGTCCCGTTTGAAACTGCCTTACCGTACGAATTATCTCCCGAAACAATTCATAACAAACTGATTCAACTGTTTTAACCAAGCCTGAACCTGAACAATTTTGACATTTTTCGGTTAACATTTGTTGTAAATTTTCGGTGGTTCTTTTTCTGGTAATTTCAATCAAACCCAATTGAGTAATTCCATGAATAAAGGTTCTTGTAGGATCTTGATCCAAGTATTCCTTTAACGTAGTTTGCACCTGTTGTTTGTGTTCTTCTTCATCCATATCAATAAAATCAGCAATGATAATACCACCTAAGTTTCTTAAACGAACTTGTCGAGCAATCATTTGAGCAGCTTCCAAATTGGTGCGAAATACAGTTTCTTCTTGATTTTTATACCCGACAAATTTACCTGTATTCACGTCGATAGTAGTCATCGCTTCATTTTGATCAATAACCAAGTTTCCGCCTGATTTCAACGCCACAAACTGATTCAAAGCTCGATCTATTTCATCATCGATATTATGAAAATCAAAAATGGGTCTAACACCCTTGTAGTGTACTAATTCCCCTTTCCATTCAGGAACAAACTCCTTTAAAAATTTCTTGAGCTTAATAAAAACCGTAAAGGAATCAGTTCTGACCGAACGAACATCAGAAGAAACAAAGTCCCGAATAGTCTTAGTCGGCAAATCAAATTCATGGTAAACCAACTGTTTAAACTTGCCTTGTTGAATTCTTTTGTCTACTTTTGCCCACAGTTTTTGCAAAAAAGCATAGTCTCTATTCAAATCCTCTTCTGTACAACCTTCGGCGTTGGTTCTGGCAATTAAACCATGTGAATTTTGCTGAGTTTTTAAGCCATCAAGAATATTCTCCAAACGCTGTCTTTCTTGTTCATCTATAATTCGAATGGACAAAGTATTGACAGTAGGTTCATTGGGCAGCAAAACCAAAAATCGACTGGGAATGCTCAATTTACAAGTAACTCTTGCTCCTTTCGAACCTATGGTATCTTTGTATACCTGAACAACGATTTTTTGTCCTTCATGAATGATTTTTGATATGGGCAAGTTATTATTGTGGATTGCTTGTTGGTCTTCTTCGTCAGTTTTCCCTTCCAATCTAAAGATTTTTTTTTGCGAACACACATCAGAAACATGCATAAAAGCTGACCGTTGTAGTCCAATATCGACAAAAGCTGATTGTAACCCAGGAATAATTTTCTCAACCCTACCGATATAAATATTGCCAACAATAGAACTCTTTTGATTACGCTCCAGTAACACTTCCTGCAATATGCCATTTTCAACCATGGCAACGCGGGTTTCGTTGGGAGTAGTGTTGATTAATATTTCTTCACTCATGTAAATTCACGTATTAATTCAGTAGTTTCATACAGAGGTAAGCCCATAATTCCTGAATGGCTCCCAGAAATATGTTTTATCCACCTTGAAGCATACCCTTGTATGCCATAGCTTCCTGCTTTATCCAGAGGTTCTTTAGACGCTACATATTTCAACAGTTCATCATCTGGTATTGTACCAAATATTACTTGGCTTATTGAAGTGACAATTTCCTGTTTGTTAACGTTAACCATAGCAACCGCTGTTATCACTTGGTGTTCATTATTTGCCAATGAACGTAACATAGTTTTGGCATCTTCTTCATCCTTAGGTTTGCCCAATATTTGGTTGTCCAAAACAACAATGGTATCAGAACCCAATACTGACAGGGTTTTATCAGATTGCTCCCAACCTTCTTGGGCTTTTTCTAAAGCCAGACGCATACAATAATCAAGCGACAACTCACTATTAAAAACACTTTCATCAATATCAACCGGTTTACAAATGGGTTGAATACCAATTTGTTGCAGCAACAATTTTCGTCTGGGTGATTGTGATGCCAAAATGATGTGTGCATGGCCCATTATTTATTCACGGTGATATGGATGATTGACCATTATACTATAGGCTCGATAAATTTGCTCCATGACAATAACTCGTACCAGCGGATGCGGGAAGGTCAACAAACTCAATGACCATTTGGCAAAAGCCTTCTGTTTTACTTCATCTGACACACCGTCTGCACCACCGATGACTATTGCGATGTCAAACCCATCCATCTGCCAGCTTTTTATAGATTTTGCAAGAAACTTGGTTGAAATAGCTTTGCCAAATTCATCCAGTAAAATTAATTTTTCTTGGGGTTTTAAAGCAGAAAGAATGTGTGCTCCTTCTACCTGCATAGCTTTGATTGGGTTGGTTGTTTTTGAGCGGTGCACAGGAGAAATTTCAACCAATTCTAATTGTTGGTTTTTTACCAAGCGATTATTGTAATCATTAAAGGTTTGTTGCACCCATTGGGGCATTTTTTGCCCTACTGCCAAAAGCCGAATTTTCATTCTGTCTGTGCAGAAATATCCCAAAGCCCTTCAATGTTGTAATGCTCTCTTGCTGCAGGTGACATGATGTGCAAAACCACATCTGCAAAGTCAACAACAACCCACTCGGAATGCCCCAGTCCTTCAACGCCAATTTTTTCAAACCCTTTTTCTTGTGCTGCTTTCATGGCTGTTTCTGCGATAGTTTGGATGTGTCTGTTGGATGTACCTGAAACGATAATCATAAAATCTGTAACTTGGGTTAAATGAGCCACATTGATAACAGTCGTATCGTTGCCTTTCGCATCATCGATTGCTGATACGATAATGTCCTTAATTGTAGTTGAAGTTTGTATTTGATCGTTGGAAACTTGTTTCTTTGTATCTTGCAAAATGTTCTCTTTGTCTTGTAAATAAGTGCAGATTTTAACACTTAACCCTATTGTGTTTTCATTTTGAATTAAAAAATAGCCATTATTGTGATAAATATCAACAATATTGTTGTTTATCGGTAAGTTTGAGCCACAAATTGTAAGTACAGAGGATAGATAAAACAACCTATAAATGTTATAATAATAAGTAAGCAATAGGAGAAAGAGATGAGAAAAAACAGAAAAAAATTGTACTCGGATTTCTTACAAAATTATAACGATGAAAATTTACAAGCTGCAAAAAAATCAGCAGTTTTTGCAACAGCTTTTTATTTGTTATTTTCCCTTCTTGATGCCTATTTGGCTTATCCCAATTACACTCAAATAGTATATACCCGTGTGTTATTCACCAGTGTGTTATCACTCATCATTAGCTTGGTGTACTTTGAAAGTTTCAAAAAATATTGGCAGGCTATCTATTGCATCTTTGTTATTCTTGCAGGGCTAGGAGTTATTATTATGTCAACTTATTTAAAGTGCCCAATAAAAACCCTCTACGCCCAAGGTTTATTGCTGGTTATTTTCTATGGTTACACAATGAATCGCTTATTGCTAATTCCTGCCACTATTGCAGGGATTACAATCAGCCTCTTTTTTACCATTGTGTTGTTTAATACGCCAGAAATTACTCCTTCGGCAATCATTACAAGTTTATTTTTCCAAGCGGCTGCCAATATGTTTGGGATATTTAATCTGAGTTACCATCAACGAATTTTATTCAAAGAGTATTCTTTAAAAATCAAAGATACTCAAAGAGCAAGAAATTTGATTTCACTGAATAAAAAACTTAAAAACCTTGCGTCAACTGATGGCCTAACCAATATAGCCAATCGACGTGTATTCGATGAAACATTGGACAGTGAAATAGAAAACAGCATACGATGCAAAGCTCCTTTGTCATTAATTATGCTGGATATTGATTATTTTAAATTGTATAACGACTACTATGGGCATGTGCAAGGTGATGATTGTTTAAAGAAAATCGCTAAGTTACTACAAGCTCATACAAAAGGCACAGAGGGCTTGGCTGCTAGATTTGGCGGAGAAGAGTTTACTATTTTATTGCCCAATTATGGCCAACAAAAGTGCATCATTTTTGTTGATGAAATCATCAAAGGCTTAACATCCTTACAGATGGAAAACCACGATTCAAACTTGTCTAAATATGTCACTGCCAGCTATGGGGTGGTGACTGCATGTGAAAATTATCACAATCTCTCTGCAAAATCCTTGGTGACTTCTGCAGATTCATGTTTATACGAAGCCAAAGAAAATGGCAGGAATCAATTTGTTACCGCTAAAATTTGATTATTCCCAGCCTTCAAATCTTAAGTGACGCATTGAAGAACCATCATTTCGAATTTCCTTGAGTGCGTCGATTCCAATTTTTATATGGTCTTCGACATAATTTGCAGAAACACTGCTGTCACTTTTCTCGGTTTTTACGCCTTCTGGAATCATCGGTTGATCAGTAACCAACAATAATGCACCTGCTGGAATCTCATTGGCAAAAGCTGTAGAGAAGATAGTCGCTGTTTCCATATCTATTGCCATGGCTCGACATACTCTTAAATAATCTTTGAATTCCTCATCGTGTTCCCAAACACGGCGATTGGTGGTAAATACTGTACCAGTCCAGTAGTCCTTGTCATAAGAAGCAATAACTGAAGATACCGCTCTTTGTAATTTAAATGCTGGCAAAGCAGGTACTTCTGGAGGCATATAGTCATTAGAAGTTCCTTCTCCACGAATGCCCGCTATAGGCAAGATTAAGTCGCCCAGGTTATTTTTTCTTTTAAGTCCACCACATTTACCTAAGAACAAAACAGCTTTGGGTTTTATGGCACTCAACAAGTCCATAACTGTAGCTGCATTGGCTGAACCCATACCGAAATTAATGATGGTCACGCCATCGTGTGTGGCACTGCTCATGGGTCTTTTTTCGCCTTGAATTTCTGCGCCTGTTTGTTGGCAGAATCTATAGACATAATCTGAAAAGTTGGTTAAAAGGATATATTCTCCAAAATCCTCTAATTCTACGCCCGTGTAACGCGGCAACCAATTCGAAACAATTTCTTTTTTTGTTATCATTTTTATTATCCTGTTTGAAATTGGGAGCGTATATTAACTGTTTTTGTTAAAATTATCAATCATAGAATTATAATTATCAGTTTACTATCTTTATATCACCCAAATCCCGATATAGAAACGAGCTTAAGATTGCAAGTAATTATGCATATCATCCTTGATACTTACCCACTTCCATGTGAGCCAACATGAAAATATTTTCCAGAAGTATTTTTGATGTGCATAAGGAATTCACGAAAACCGTACACAACTCATTGGTAATAAGACTTTTTGAGAATTTATTAGCCTGAATATTTCAGGCAAGAATGGAATTTATGGAAAACTGTACCCGTAACAATGCTGGCCTAAATTATCTAAATATATGATAAAAACACCTGATTTTGTACCGGTTGTATGAAATATTCAGGTTAGATATATTAAGAACTTGTGCTAACATCTTGTTTTCTATACTGGGATTTGGGTATTATCAAATATTTACATTCGTTAATACCGAGTGACAAATAATATTCTAATCACTGTAATCAACATTCTAAAAAATAGTGTCAAATAACAGAAAAACATGAACTTCCTCACAAAAAAACAATGAATTTGTTATAAATTTGACAATTTGTCAACCCAATTCACCTCAAACGTTATACAGTTATAAAAAAACCAATGATAGAGGAAGAATTAATGAATAAGAAGATACTCACATCCTTAACAGCGCTATTACTACTGGTTAACTTATCAGTTGTAATTGCAGCAGATAACACAACTATTATAGCGCCAAGTTCAGAGGCGGCAGATGGTCTAGACTTACAAGCGGTGAGTGAATTATTTGCCGAAACAAAAACCTTAGAAGATTTCGAACAAGCAATCAACAACCCCGATGAAGGATTGAATAATTTAGACTTAGACGGCAATGGTGAAGTGGATTATATTCGCATTGTTGAACAAGTTGAAGGAGATACCCATATCATTATCCTTCAAGCTGTCATCGGCAAAGATGAATTTCAAGATGTTGCCACCATTGAAGTTGAAAGAAATGGCAGCGATTATAATATGCAGATTCGTGGCGATGTGGTGATCTATGGGGCAAACTACTATTACCGTCCAGTGCATGTTCGCGTTTGGCCTATTTTCACATGGATTTACCGCCCCGTTTATCAGCCCTATCATTCTCGTTTTCGCTTTGGAATTTATCCCCGTTGGTGGAGACCTTTTCGACCTGTTCACATTGGTGTTTATCAAAAAAGAACAGCTCGATTTACCCACAGAAATAGCTTTGTAGTAGCCAGAACCAATCACATCAGAACAATAAACCGGGTTCACTACAAACCCAGAAGATCAACCACCGTTACCAGAAGAGTTACTGTTAAACGCAATGGTCACTCAGGCAAGAAAACCACCACCATTAAGAAAACCGTAAAACATAAAAATGGCAGAACCACCGTCAAGAAAACCAAGGTCACCAAGAAAGGCCATAAAACCACGGTTAAAAAGACTAAAAGAACAAAAAAGAAACACAAATAAGAATAAGTCATTTTAGTTAAAGCGGTGCACAACACCGCTTTAACCTTTTTCAACTATCAATTATTCTGAAAGTTACCTCCCGCCACCCAATCATCAGTACCACTTGCAGTGCGGTTGTTGCCACCACCGACGGTAGATTGATTGCCGCTGGCTGTATTACTCTGCCCACCACTAACCGATGATGCAAAAGCACTGGTGGTATTTAAGAATCCACCAACAATAGTTGAATCTTCACCGTTAGCAAAGTTTCCATTGCCTCCCAACACTACCGATAATCGTTGACCTGTTGAGTTTTGATAACCATTCACTATACTTGAGGTTAAACCCAGTGTGTTGTTTTTTTCACCTCCCAATATACTTAAATATCTTCCAATTGTACTGTCCACCCCATTACCTGTTATATTATCAAAACCACCAACAATAACAGAGTAATCAGCAAAAGCTTCATTGCCAAGAGAGACTGTGCTATTTCCACCGCCTACAACCACAGAATATGATCCTGATGCTTTATTCCTACTTCCACCACTTACTGATGATAACAGCCCATATGCATCATTATCTACTCCACCATTTACTGATGATGTTAACCCAGATGCAACATTGTTTGCGCCACCACTTACTGATGAAAAGTTTCCAGTTGTAGAGTTATTTGCACCACCGCTGACACTAGAGGACTCACCATCTGCTACATTTTCTCTCCCAGCAGCGATATTAGAAAAAGACCCCATTGCTCTATTACTTTGGCCACCACTAACACCAGAGTATTGACCGGTTGCATTATTATAATTTCCACCAGTGACACTTGACCCTAAAGCACTGGCTGTATTATTGCTGCCACCAGTCACGCTTGCACTATTACTACTGGCTTCATTTAGTTGGCCACCTGTGACACTTGAGTAATCTCCGCTGGCGGTATTAACCTGACCACTAGTAACACTTGAATACCTTCCAGAAATAGTATTATTTCTCCCAACGACTATACCTCCATAACTGCTATAACTATGAAGCGTTCCCACGACCAAATTATGAGACCCAGTTCGTATATCATTACTTGACTCGTTATAGCCCACAATTAAATTCCCCAATCCATTTATTGTTCCATCTGTGCTTCCTGAACCACTTCGGATAGACAAGTTTGCACCGGTGATATAAATTTCTGTACCTGTTACTGAAATATACTGAGTTTTGTTTTCAAGGTTGGTAATTTGATTGCTTTGAACTGCCACTAAACTCACCAACTGATCAATTTGCGCCTGCATAGCGGCTATTTGTGCTGAATCGGCAAATTCTGTTGCCTGCTTACCATCCAGTAAATCGGCATCTAAGCCATTGCCCGATCCTACGTTGACATTAAATGTAGTGCCATTCAGCGTCAGACCAGTGCCTGCTGTGTAGTTTGTACCTACACCATCATAGGCATATTCTGCATAAGGTGCTGCAGCCAGTTTTTGCCTTGGGTCTAATGTGGTGAAAGAGCCAGTGTTTAAATCAACGGCGATTTCCAGCCAAAAATCACGGCCATCAAACTCTCCTATCCACTGGTCAAGATCCACCACAAAACGGCCATTACTGACAGAGACAGTTTGTGAATCAACTCCACCTATAGCAGTTCCAAGAGTAGCTGCATCATACAGTGTAAAGTCAATATTGGCAGGACCATCATAAGTTGACCCGAGTTGGCTTATTTCACCTTGGTATGTAAATGCTGAGGCAAGTTGGCTAAATACCAATAGACTTAGTAGGGTTAGTATTTTTGTTAAATTAAATAAATTGTGCATAATAATTTTCCTTATTAATGGATTATTCAAAACTGTCTTTAAATAAGTTGTCTGAAGCAACAGGTAGCGGCAAATATCCGCCAGAAAGTGAAATACCACCACCTGTCATGCGTTTGGTGTCAGATTGACCTATCACGCCTATGAGTTGTATATTACCCGCATTTGAAATGCCGCCACCACCATCGATGCTGTGCCAATCAATTTGCTGGGTAACAGCAGCCTCACTCAATAAAAGTAGACATAATATTGTCAGTCGTTTAACTTTCATCTTGACCCCGTTGAATAAAATATATATTAAAAAAATGGATTCTTATCAAGATATACAAGGGATATCCCATGACAGGACATTTTATTTTTATTTATTTTAGGAATGGTCTAGGAGAGAAAATAGAAAACTATCTTAGTAGTATACGGTTATTGACATCTTTACTTTGAGAAATCAAATCATTATTGGCAATTAAATCATCGGATTTGACCAACCGATCATACAAAACCACGTTTACCGTTGCGGCTAAGTTCATACAACCAATGGTAGGAATATAAACAACAGAATCGGCTTTATTGATAATTTCTTGATTGATGGTTCCATCTTCTGGACCGAAAATATAATAGGCATTATCTGGATGGGTGAATTCATGTAATGGAATTGCATTTTCTACCAATTCTATACAGATAATTTTATTTGCTTTAGGAACACAATCCAGTAAATCATTCGTTGCTTTTAAAGGAATGCTTTTGGTTCTATTTTTGGTATCGGTTTGAAACCGCATGGCTTGGTCATATCGCTTTCCTGTATAAAATACCGCATCTGCTCTAAAACAACCAACTGCGCGCATTACCGAACCGACATTGGCGGGGCTTTTAGGGTTAATTAAACCAATTTGACAGTGTTTGCTTTTCAATTGAATTCAAGGAAACTCTGAAAAATAGAGAATTTCTCAGTAAGTCTTAAAGCGTGTAACTGTGATGAATAAAGTTAAAATGAATAGTTATTCATATTCTTTTCAATTTATTCGATGCAGATGCATGCTTTAAGCCTTACCCTTTGGGGCTTCTATAGATATTCAATCTCATCTTTGAATTATTTTGAAATGGAATGACCAATCCTACAATAATTCAAATCGACCTTGAATATCTATTGTCGCCTGAGATTTTTTTATTTTTCAGAGTTTCCTTATGCCCCCAGTAATTTGGCCAGTTTAACTACTTTGGTGTGGAGTTCTTGGGCATTGTCTGCCACCACGGTTGAATGGCCTACCTTGCGGCCTTTGCGGTTTTGTTTACCATAAATGTGCCAATACACATCTTTTTCTTTGCTGGTCAGTGATACCGATGGAATTTCTCCAATCCAGTTAATCATCGCAGAATAGCCCTTGCTCATCTCAGTTGAACCCAAGGGCAATCCCATGCCCGCACGCAAATGATTTTCAAATTGAGAGGTCACCGCTCCCTCAATACTCCAATGGCCTGAATTGTGTACTCTAGGTGCCATTTCATTGATGAATAATCCATCATTGGTTTCAAACATTTCTACCGCCAATACACCCACATAACTGAGTTCATTGGCAATTTTTTTAGCATAGTCGAAAGCTGTGTCACTGTGTTTACTAGGTGTGGCGGGAACCAATGTAGTGGTAAGCATGCCTTGCTTGTGTTTGTTTTCACACAATTCATAGCACAGGATGTCACCACTGGCATTGCGGGCCAAAATAACCGATACTTCGCGGTTAAAATGCACGGCTTGTTCTAAAATAAAAGAACCGCCGTCAATTTCTTCCCACAATTTTTTTAAATCTGTTTCGTTAGTTATCCTGTGCTGGCCTTTGCCATCATAACCCATTCTTCGGGTTTTCAAGAATCCATCGTTGTCACAGCTTTTAACCGCAAAAACCAATTCAGAATAACTGTCAACCGAATAAAAATCTCCAACAGGTAGATTTAATTGTTCTCTAAACAAGACCTTTTCCTTTAACCTGTCCTGAGCAATTTCCAATACATTGGGATGGGGAAATATAGAAGTATTTTGAGCCACAAATTCAGCGGCTTTAACCGGCACATTTTCAAAATCGTAGGTGACAAAATCACATTGTTTGGCAAATTTTTCCAAAGCTCCTTCATCGTCATAATCTGCCACCATTAAATCTCCCACCAATCCAGCGCAAGCATCAGCCGTTGGATCAAAGAAAACAAAACGAAAACCCAAAGGAAAACCATCAAGCGCCAACATTTGTGCCAACTGACCACCGCCTAAAATACCAATTACATGGAAATTGTTCATTATTTTGATTCCTTATTGTGCAGGATTGGGATTATCAAGCACAGTCTGTGTTTGTGTTGCTCTGTATTCTGATAGTGACTGTTTGATTTTCAAATCATGGGTTGCCAATATGGCTGCGCAATACAAAGCCGCATTTTTAGCTCCAGCTGTTCCAATACTCATGGTTGCTACAGGAATACCTGCCGGCATTTGCACAATGGACAACAGCGAATCTACACCACTCAATACACTGGATTTAATGGGCACACCAATCACAGGAACTGGCGTTAAAGCCGCAATCATTCCAGGCAAATGGGCAGCTCCACCCGCTGCTGCGATAATGATTTCATAACCATTGGCTTGAGCAGATTGTGCAAAATCCACCATCAATTGTGGAGTTCGATGCGCCGAAACAACCTGCTGGTGATAGTCGATACCCAGTTCATCCATCAATTGAGCGCAATCAGACATTGTTGCCCAATCAGATTTTGAACCCATAACCAGTGCTACTTTTTTCATGGTAAATCACTTATATTGCTAAAAGCGAATTGTGTCATATTTGCAAGACAATCTCAAGAGTTGTATTTGAAATGCAGGGGTTCATTGCATTGAGCTAAAATTTGGCAAAGCTTTGAACAATCATTTATTCCACTTAAAAAAACAGCGCTAAAGTTAAGCTTGAATGAGTATTGGCATGATTTAACTTGATACTGTTCTAAATAACCCATACAAATTTATGTAGAAAAATTCTGCAGTTATCTATATACTATAAGGTCTATGGACGTGACTACCTTATTTATTAATACCCAAATGGAGTGATGATATGCCACAACTCATCAAATATTATACCAATTTATTTATCCTAATAATTATTTCAACTGTATTGCCTGTTGATGCCAACAGTGAACCTGTTTCATCAAAAAGCGCTGATTTGCTTTGTAAGCCGAGTCTTCCAACACCTACCACAGGTATTTGTGATTACACAGCCAATGCTGCACCTTTATTAATACAAGGTACTATTTTATCTCCTTCAGGTGTTCTGACCAATGGTGATTTATTGATAGAACCTGATGGGAGAATCAGTTGTAGTGCCTGTAATTGTTCTTCTGAGGCTTCATATGCAAACGCCTCAAAATTAGTGTGTCCAGATATCGTGATTTCAGCGGGGTTGATTAATTCGCTAGAGCACACAAAATATGCCGAAAACACCCCAGAACCTCAGTCACTGATCCGATATGATCACCGTCATCAATGGCGCCGTGGATATGATGGGCTTCCAACAATCAATGCTGCTCCGTCACTTTCATCTGTCATAGTAGCTGAATTGCGAGCCATAACCAATGGTGCGACCTCGATAATCAGTTCTGACGGTGTTGTTAAGCTGGCACGTAACCTAACTCGCAGTGATCAATTAGATGGCATCAACGCCATGCGTGTAGACCGATCGACTTTTCCGTTGGGGGATGCAAATGGAACTAGATCACTCAGTGGTTGTGGTTATCCCAATTTTGATTCACAAAATCCAGGATTACCCTTTCACATGAATGTGGCTGAAGGTATTGATGGATATGCGGTTAACGAACTGGTGTGTTTGTCCGATGATGGGAGTCTTGGAGGTGTTAATCTCTTCCCTGATGCCAGTTTGGAACAAGCCATACCTCTTATAACAACCGATGTCACCAAAATGGTTATTAACAATACTTCTCTGATCTGGACTCCTCGTTCTAATATTAGCTTATATGGAGCAACCACTCCGGTTACATTTTTAAAAGCCAGCAATATCAATGTAGCAATTGGAACAAACTGGGCTCCTACTGGATCATTGGATTTATTAAGTGAGTTGGCCTGTGCAAGAGATTTTAATAATGACTACCTCGCTTCGCGTCTAACTGATAAGGAACTGTTTAAAATGGTAACAATCAACGGTGCCAAATCTGCAAATATGCAAACAGAAATTGGACAATTGGCAGTTGGGGCATTGGCTGATGTGAGCTTGTTTAGAGGAACTGATAGTGGTTACAGCAGGGTGGTTAATGCACAAGCAAGCGATGTGGCATTGGTGTTAAAAGCGGGTGTTCCCATGTACGGAGACACCGACTTAATGGATGCAATGGGAGCGGGCAGTCCTGATTGTGATGCGGTGACCATCTGTGGTGATTCCCGAAGAATTTGTGTCATGCGTGAAACAGGAGCAACATTGGCCAGCTACAATATCACTGTACCATTAGCACAATGTGATGCTTCTGGTCCACCAATTCGCAGTTGTGTTCCATTTCGCAATACCAATCCACCCTTTTACACTGGTGTTATTGATGCCAATGATCTAGATGGAGATGGTATTGTCAATCAAGACGATAATTGTCCTTCAATTTTCAACCCCAGAATACCTGGTCCAGACCAACCTGATGGCGACTTAGATGGCATTGGTGATGCCTGCGATTTTGCTCCATTGCCCATAGGATCACTGGGATTTGATTTGTTTGATTCCAGTTTTGAAAATACACAAACCGTTGGGGGAACAATTTCTGGAGTTACTGGTACTGGAGGAAGTTTAACCCTAAAACTCAATAACAAACAATCCATTAATATCAGTACAGATGGAATGTTTACATTTCCTAATCCTATTGAAGCTGGTGTCGAATATCAAGTATTGTACGATAATGTTTCAGTATTTTTGGAGTGTACTATTTCAAACAACTCTGGAACAATCTCCAGTAACAATATTACAGACATAATCATCACTTGTCAGTCGCCTATTTAATATCTGGTGGGTACTCATTCTAAAGATGAATAGAGGTTTGGATTGGGGTTGCAACTTTATTCTTTTTGAATGTTTACTGGCACTCCTGATAAAACGGCATTGCCAGAAAGTTCATCCATGCTGTTTTCATCCATTAAAATATTGATATTCACCCCTGCATGTTTTTTAGCAATGGACAATTGAATATCATCAAACACATGTCCCCAACCGTGTGGAATACTGATTATTCCTGGCTTAATTTCCTGGCTAACTGAAACAGGCAATGTGATTTCACCAATTTTTGAAGTCACTTTTATCGAATCCCCGTTCTTTAAATCATGTTTCTCAGCATCTTGGTTATTAACAATGGCCACACAGCGTTGTTTACCTTTGACCATGCGGTGTGAGTTGTGCATCCATGAATTATTGGTGCGAGGATCTCTGCGACCGATGAGTTGCATATTAAACTCTGAATCAGGTTTGTCGTTTATAAAATTATCTTCTAATCGTCCAATATCGGCTTTTATTTCTTCAGGCATTAAATGAATCTGCTGGTCTATGGTGAATAATCTTTCAGGCATACACGGTTGTAAAGCACCCAAATCAATGCCGTGTTTTGAGGCTATCACTTTTGCTAAGTTCAAATCAGGATAGGGCCCCTTCTTTAAGCCTGCATCAATTATTCCTGCTTCACCATTTTTATAGATGACTCTTTTGGTCATCCATGTTTTGAATTTATTTTTTAATCCTCCAGGTTGCAAACGTGACCACAACTCTACAAAAATCTGCATATCGCTGCGTTGATTTTTCTCAGAGTCAAACAAAGGTTCTGTATATTTGGCGGTATTTTGTACCGCTAAAGTATGGAAGGCCATATTGTAATGTGAGCGTTCTAAAGCGGAAGTTGGTGGTAAAATTATATTCGCATGGCGACTAGATTCATTGACATAAAAATCAACAGCCACCATGTAATCTAAACTTTGTAACGCTTTGTCCATTTTATTGCCATTGGGCGTGCTAATCACTGGATTGCCTGAATTGGTGATTAACATTTTTATTTGCCCTTCACCTTCTGTTAGTATTTCATCTGCTAACACTGACACAGGCAGTTCACCTGCAAAACTGGGCAAACCTTTTAATCGAGAATGGTTCTTACCAAAGACTTTTTTAAATTTGTTTTTTGCTGGTGCCAAGATGTCCAAAGCTGGTTTGGCAAACATCACTCCCCCTGCTCGATCAAAATTTCCCGTCACTATATTGAGTACATTGCCCAACCATTGCGTTAGTGTGCCAAATTTTTGCGTTGATGCGCCAAATCTTGGATAACAACAAGCACTTTTGGATTGGCAGAATGTGTCAACCAAGTCCTCAATTGTCTGTGCTTCAATACCCGTAATTTCAGCAACCGATGCAGGAGTATAAGGTTTAACCAAATTCTTTATGTCTTGAATATCATGCGTAAACTCCTTTACATGTCTTAAATTGTCATATTGTTTTTCAAAAACCACATGCAACATCGCCAACAACAAATACACATCGGCTGCTGGATTGATATAAATGTGTTGATCGGCTATTTTAGAAGTTTCGGTAAAACGAGGATCAACATTGATGACTTTGCCGCCGCGTTTGCGTATGTCTTTGAGTCTTTGCGCTACTTTGGGAGCGGTCATCATGCTGCCATTAGAAACAACAGGATTGGCTCCAATGATTAACAAACAATCCGTGCGATCTAAATCAGGCACAGGCACCAGTAATTGATGACCAAACAACAAATAAGCGGCCAATTGATCCGCCAATTGATCCACTGAGGTCGCACTGTAGCGGTTTTTGGTTCGCAATAGGCGTGAAAACATCGGCATAAACAGCATCGCACCCATATTGTGTACGGTCGGGTTGCCTGAATAAATCGCCACCGCATCATTGCCATGTTGTTTTTGAATGGACTTGATTTTGTTCGTCACTTCATCAAAAGCTTGATTCCAGCTGATTTTCTGCCAACCATCTTGGGTCTTTTTAACCGGTTGCTTTAATCGATCTGGATCATAATAGATATCTTGTAAAGCCACACCTTTAGGGCAAATATGGCCTTTACTCAAAGGATCTTTTTTATCGCCTTTAATAGATAAAATTTTATTGTCCTGATATTTAATTTCTAATCCGCAAGTGGCTTCGCAGACATTGCAAGCGCGGTAATGGGTTTTTATTTTATTCATCATTTAATTGTACATCAATAACCCACATTAAGTAACCTATCTAGAAATATTCCCAAATCAATAAATCGCATGTAACCGATAATTATTTATGCTTGGAATTACTTTTAATCCCACCAATTTGTATGAGTTATCCAATCAATGCAAAAAAAACAATATGCTAAGGTTCGCCTTTTTTTGTAAGCGCTTTTCTCTTAAAAACGCCGATCCTTATTCTTGTCCTTCTACTTATCGCCTTATATTACTGTTCAAAAATAAACTCAAATCATTACTTCATCTACATCCATGCAAGGAAAACACATTAGTTTCTTAAGATTAAATCTAAATTTCATTATATTATGTAAGGCTGTATTTATCTGTGTTATTCTTTGTAGCCAATTACGAAGAGTTTGGTAAAAACATGTTAAATATACGATTTTTTATGGCCTTATTTTTATGTAATTTGATAACATCACTCAAAGCAGAAGAACAATGGAAATTAGATTCTAGATTTGCTGCACTTGATATTATTAAAATGGTCCAAAATAGATATCCTAGCATAGCCAAAAAAGCCAAAGCCATCAGCCATTACTCAGGTTATTACAGCATTAATCCATTTTTATTGTCAGAGTATTCATTGAATTACGATAAAAAAGTCAGTACTTTAGCTCAAGAATTATCAACAACTATTCACAGTAGAAATAATAATTTAAAATTATCTCTGAGGTCAAATGACATTGCAAATATTCATAAAATGATGGCACATTATGGCTTAAATTCACGTAAGAAAGCTGGGGTTGTTAACATGATTCCTGCTTTAGATTTACCTTTTGATCATAAAAGAGAATGGTTTTTTAATGGGGTTCACACTTGGACGGGGAATGATGATGGAACACCAATGTCATCAATAGATTTAACCAGAAACTGGGAGACCATATGGGGAGATGATGTTAGTGATGACTGGGTCTCTGCTGCACACGATGGGGTAATATCGGTATTTTCTAGTTGTTATGTTAGGATTACACACCCATCAGGTTGGGCAACTGACTACTATCACATTGATAATGTTTTATTTAATACAGGTGATCAGGTCAGAGCAGGACAAATTATATCAAACTATGCCGACAATCTGGCACAAGCGATATGTCAGGGTGGAAGCGCTACTGGACCGCAATTGCATTTTTCGTTACTAAAAGATGGCAGTCGTTATGCATTGGATGACCAAGCTTTAAGTCTTTGGAAAATTCATTCCGGGGTAAGATCCTATGACAGCAATCCAGAAAATATGTGGCTAGAAAAGAATGGAGTTCTATATTATGCATATCAAAATACACTCTCACATCAATACGGAGACAATATCATAGATTACCGCTACAGTGGTATCTTTTCCACAAATGAAATTAATGGCCATGGTTTAAATATTTCTATTTCCGAATTAAAAAACGATCAATCTGGGGAATTGAGAAAGATTGTTTTTATTGCTTTTTATACCTATGACGATGAAGGGCATGCTAATTTTTATGCAGGGAATATTGATTACGAAAGATGGAGAACTGATGTCACTCAAGACATTATCATGTTACAAACAAATGGAGGCGATTTTAGTAATTTGCAAGCGATAAATATTGATACAGGTTTAGAGGAGGCAGGATCTATCAGTTTACATTTTTTAAATTGTTCAAAAGTAGAAATTGATTTCAGCTTATTGGAACCAGTCAGCCGTGAAATGGTTTCACAGCAATTAGTGTTACAGAAAATTGTGGGAGTTCCAAACCATGTTTGCCAAGCACCAAGTTTAGAAATAAATTAAACCCTAAATAAACCCTAATCCCGATACATTCTCCACAAACGCGTATTTTTTGTAGAATAGAGCTTATTTTTTCTTTGACTTGGTTTTATTGACTTTAGAGATGTTTTTACGTATATCCTTGGGACGTATAATCATATAGTCTGAAGAGTTATGGCTGTATGATTTTCTTTCTTATTTTTAATAAAGGAATCATAAACAACCCCAACTTTGTTACTTGTTATTCTATTGTTTTTGAAACCGCAAGGTAAGTGAAACCATATGACTTTTCTTTGTTGGTGTCTCTGATGCTTATCCAATTAGGTTCGCGTCTAGCATCAATGAACGCTTAACCAAATGATTTTGCTGCTGCCAAATTGGCTAAATCATAAGTTGAGTATCTCTTATTTGAAAAAACACGTCCCGCTTTACTATTGAGAATATCAAGATACCCACTTGCTTCATAGGAACAATTATTTTGTGTCAAACATTTATATAATTCGACTCCCTCTTTTGCACTTAAATTAGACAACATTAACAGCAGAGAAAGGTTAATTAAAACATGACGCCTTGGCCAGGCTTCAACAAACTTATTAAAATTCAAATTTAATCACGGCATGCTATCGTTACACCATGTGTGTGTGCAGAGTTTTCGCTATGGCTAAAAAACTCTGAACAACTCAATAGATTTATTTGCTAGAGCTTGATATTGTTTCGCACAGCTCAATATTGTCACTCGCTATTCTTTCAATTGGAATTGTTCCACTAACACCTTCATTAAACTCAAAATGTAATGATCCAGCTGAACAATCGTCAAATGTAATCGTCATATTACCAACAGCAGTTGCCCCAACAGCCATTGGGTCATTAAATATTCCACCTGAAACATTAAAAATCGTTAACTCAACTGAGTTTCCTTCTCCTAGTTCTCCTTGAGCTGTAAACCAACGATGTTCAGGGCTACCAATATTCGCTGTTATCTCAGGGTTGATTGTAGAATCTTCATAAGTGAACCACGCTGCAAAAAATAGATCACTTACTGGAAAAACATCTATTAATATACCTTGACCACTCGTCTCAGGATTAAACCAAGAACCATTCAGTCCAGGTGAAATTTGAAATGTATTCCTATCATCACATGTGTTTCTAAAGTCACCAAGATAAACGCCTCCAACTGTGTTGGATAAAAATGTTGCCTCTCCAGTTGCCTTATTTATATTAGCAAAATTATAAGCGGCAAAACCCACTAAAACATATTGGTATAATTTGTCATTTTTTCTATCGTATGTTAAATAGTTAAAACCTTCATTACCTACACTTTGATTACTAAGTACGGTTGCTTCTCCAGTTGATTTGTCGATGAAAAATATCTTGCGCGAAGTTCCATCAATAGCATATAAATTTCCATCACAATCAGAAGTCATGTCTACAATTTCTAATGCTTTTGTTTGAGAACCAATGTGAGTTAATTCACCAGTTTCAATGTTACATGTATACAAATTGGCAACTGTTGAAGTACCTAATCCAACAGAAGCTACATAACATGTATTGTTATTATCAATAGTTATGGCTTGTATTACTTGGTCTGGAAGGACTCCAAAGAGAGTAGAAACAATTACAAAACTACCATCTTCTGGATCTATCAATACAACATTGTTACCTTCACTCTCTTTCCCATAAAGTTTTGTTGCTGTATTGTTCCAAAAAATATCTTGAACAGTTAAGCTGCCTTCTGATATCAAAGTTGGATTATCGAAGTTATTCACAGTATGTTTGTAATAACTGTAAGGTTGAGAGACACCATTGTCAATTGTAAGATGATTATCTACTAGATTAATTTCTTCTTCAATGAGTTTGGAAATTTTTAAATTTTGATTGGTGTTTTTTCTATCTCCTGGTTGCTCCTTTATATTACGTTTTATTTCTGCAATTGCCGAAAATGAAATAATTAGGTGAAGTAGTAAAAGTATAGTTTTCATATTTGTTTATCTCAGTGGGATAATTGAACTAGAGTTGATATTAACATTTAGTCTAAAAATATAAAAGTTAAACATATTCAATCATATATAAAAAACTTACAAAAAAAAGGGCAACCTGGATTACTCACCTATATATTAAATACCATACAATAGTATCAATACTTTTTCACATATCTCTTTTTAAAATTATTTTCAAACTCTAATAACCCGCATTAAGTAACCTATCAAGAAATATTTCCCAATCTATAAAGCGACGGTATCCGATGATATTGATACTTGGGATTCCCTTGCCTTCTACCAACTTATATGAGTTTGTGTTTGAATCAATTCCCTTCATTTCGCAAATTGAGTTACGTAATTTACAGCCAATGCCAATTTCTTTGTATTTAAAATAATCAAAAAATCGTAAGAAACTGCGTGATAACGCCCCTTGAATACCACCAATGCTTGAAATGTTGTCTATCGCACGTTGACTGATGGTTTGTTTAACGCCTTTGGATTTAACTGTGTGGAAATTTGCATCCATGCGATCGGCTTTCCAGTTAGTTATCCTAAGCCCGTCAACCTTACCATCAATCAAACCCGTGATTTCTCCAAAATCAAAGGTGCTTGTGATTTGTTGTAAGTTGAGTTGCTGGAATTGTATATCTGCTGCAATTACAGGTGCTATACCAAATAGGCGCTCTGTTGATAGGTTGTTGATTTGCATTTTCCCATCAAATATTTTCAAATCCAAAGAACCATCAAAAGTAATACTGCGCCCGACTTTCTTCATAGCTGGTATGTTGCCAGATATACTTCCGTTCATAATCGGCCAACCCATTTTTTTGGTGATTAAGGCGATGGAAACAGGGTTTACTTGGCCATCAAAATTGATAGTGATTTGTGGTTTAAATATCTCTTGCAATGCCAGTTCATGAATTAAGATACTGCCATCAAAGATTGGCAATTCAGTATTTTTTTGGAGTATTAATTGTTGACCCACTGACGAAAAACTCAATTCAGATTGTTTGATGGGCATTCCTGCAAGCAGCAATTTATCCCAGGCGACTTTGGATATTTGCATTTTGCCAATATTACTCCAATTAAGCTGTGCATTGATTTTTTTCATCTGTATTTTTTTTGATTGCATACCCATGTCTATGTCAATCAAGACCAGATTAGCAGCAATTATTTTGTCATTTACAACCGAAATTTTTCCATGAGAAGCTCCTGATAGATTTAAATCATTGATACCTAAAATTTCAAAATAGGAGGCAACAAAACCTTGGTAGAACTGACTTAGGTTATTGATTATATACTCTATTTGAACATCGTTTTTATACCAATCATCCAAGACCAGTTTAAATTCAATAGCAGGGGTTGAATTAATGGTTACATTTGCAGAATTGGGCTGTAATTGTTGGTCAAATTTGATGTTTAACAATGTTGAAATAGGATTCTTATCAAACAATACGTACATGTCTTTAAACAAGCCTTCTCCTTGTGACAATTGGTTGATAATTTTTAAATCCATTCCCGTTGAGGATTGAATTAGTTCAATATTTCCCTTATGATTGGATCCATCTAAAACATATTCACCAGTTTTGGATTCCCATGACAATTGATCAATTTGATATTTCGCAACAATCTTTATTAAATTTTTAAAGTCAATATCAAAATCCGCAGACAATAAGCCTTCTGGAATGTTTCCATCAATATTGATGTAATGTGCAATGAAATCAGCAAGCGTTGCCATTTGTAGTTTCTGAAGTTTGATATTCAACTTGTTTTTATTATTGGAATCTAAATATAACTGTACTTTCTCATTAATGTTGGATATTTCAAATTTCCATTCATTTGTTTGTAAATTTATCCAACCATGAACTCTTAATTGATAGCTTATTTCGTTGTATTCAAATGTGATAATCCCTGAAGAACAACTGTGTATAGGATAGACTGATAAAGAATCTTTACATTGGTAAAATATTTTTTTTAACTGGTCATCAACAACAGGTAATTTAAGACTATCTAAATGCAATTGTAAATTGCCATTTTCACTGTTGACTGATAGGTTCTCCAAAAACCATGAACTTGACAGGGCTATGTTGGACAATATCAATAACAGTAACAAATAGATTTTGCTAAAAAACTTCATACTTGAATTTTACCCGAATTAGCGGTAAAATCGTTAGAATTAATGAATTTACAAAGGAAGGTAATCATGTCAAACAAACAACAAATTCTAATAGTTGATGATAATCACATCAACCGCCAGTTTTTTTCTATGTCATTAAAAAAGGCAGATTTCGAAACAACCACCGCAGAAGACGGATTCCAGGCGATAGACTTGGCAAAACACAAACAGTTTGATTTAGTTTTAATGGATCTTAGGATGCCAGAAATCGATGGTTATGAAACGGCCAAACAAATCAAATTACTGTCCAACTATCAAGATACTCCAATACTGGCAACATCTGCTGAAAATTTAAACAAAGAAAAACAGCAATACTTCAATGATTTTCTTCTCAAACCCATTAGCCCCAAATTATTGATAAAAAAAGTGATCGAACATTGCCCTAAAATCACTGTAAAATCTATTGTATTCAATAAAGAAAAAGCCCTGAAATATGCTTACAATGACAAGAAAATCATGCAGAAATTAGTGGATTTGTTTATTGCGGATTTACCCATTCAAATGTCTAATTTGGATTTCTGCTTAATACAACAAGACAAACAAACTTGTATAGATATTATTCATAAAATCAGAGGGTCCTGTAAAGCCTGTGGCGCTCAAGAACTCGACACACAATTAGAAAACTTATCAATTTGTATAGAAGAAGGGTGTAATGAAGAAAAACCGATAGTCCAACAAGTAAAGTTAGCAGTTCACCATTACTTATCCACTGATTTTATAAAATACCAATAAAACGCCAATTAACCCAAGGATTGATACCAAAACTAACGGGGTTATTTTACTACTTCTTTTAGCATTAGATTCTGTTTTATTTACAAACTGGTGTGCTGCTGTATCCAACCTATCCTTTTCTTCTGGAGTTAAATCTTCTAATTTTGTCTGATCAACCAATTCAGGGTCCATATAAACAATCACATCCTGATTGTCGCTTTCACCAGCCTTTTGTTCATCATAATTTTTGACTTTGCCGGTGGTTGAATCAAATTCACGGAATACCTTGGGGTTAACTACTCCATTTGCATCAGATGAATCATGATCACTGATAACTGATAACAGAGTAATGTTGTCTTTGCCATTTTTTTCAACGGCTTTTTTTACTAGGGATTCAGTCAGTTGTTGAATATCTTGGTCACTCTTCAAACCATCAATAATATCTTTCTCAACAGCAACACTGTACAATCCATCAGAGCAGAGCAATAAAACCTGATTATTCTCTAATGTACCCTCATTGTAGTTGATTTTTATGTCTTTTCTTACAATGCCCATTGCTTGAGAAATAACATTTCTATCAGGGTGAGTATCTAAATCTTCAATCCCAATATGGCCGTTTTCAAATAATAATTCAACATAGGAATCATCACGGGTAATTAGTTTCAATTCTTTGTCCCAAATATAGACACGTGAATCACCCACCCATGCCACTTCATATGAGTTATCCTTGAATAAAACAGCCACAATGGTGCTGGCCATGCCTTGTTTTTCTGTATCAGATTTAATTTGATCGACAATTTTCTGGTGGGCTGATTGAACTGCTTGTTTGAGACCTTGTCCTGACTTCACACAGTTTGCAGTAGCTTCACAGACCAACCGACTGGCCACTTCGCCTTTTGACATACCACCTACACCATCGGCAACAATATACAAGCCTAAGTCATCATCAATCAGAAAACTGTCCTCATTGACTTTCCTCTGACCAATATGTGATTCTGCAAAACTATGTAGCATAAATCTTTAACATTATTTTTGAGTGTATTTCAGTCTATGACAGACAATATTTTAAGTATAGCTCATTGTAGCATATTCTTGATTTTTGTGAACTGGCTCTCATTTATCAGATAGAAACATCCCATATTGGAATATTCAAAAAAATCGACAACAAACTTGCATCTTTTAATACCTGTGCTTGTCTGTTGTGGTCCAATACATTAACTCTTGAGCCATCTTCTAAAACCAAATTCAATTCATAGCTAAAATATGATGGCTCTTTAAGGTCTAGTAATGTTCGCTTGTTGGTTGGTATTAATTCTGAAAGTATTTGAATGGCATGAACTTTGTCTAAATAAGTAATTCTATTCTTTTTTGTTACCCTGCCAGAAAATTTAGGCTTTTTTCCTCCAACCCAATAACATCCAAATCCCAAATCAAAAACTTTGTAATTATTAACGAATTTGTAAAAATAATATGGAAAAGCAAAACACACTGTTGCAATTATAAAATAAGAATAACTGCGAGCTATACCTCGACTCAGTGATGAATCAATTCCACTCCATAAATAGAGAGCACCAATTAAGCCAAAAGAAACAACAACAATCCTAATCAACAGAGAATATTGATAACGGTATTGAGTTGCGGAAACTCTGACCAAACTGTAGAACAAGGAACTATCTGCCTTGCTATTTAAAGGCAACCAACTGGTTTTTTCGGCCACTGGATCATTAAAATCAGCGATATCGAATTTTTTAGGCATTTTTAAGTACTCACATCCCAAATAGGAATGGCCATCATTTCTGAAAGAAGCTCAGCATCTACGCGAATTTGGGTATAACTACCATGATCAACTACATTAAATCTAGAAGCATCTTTCATCACCAAATTTATTTCATAGCTATAATAACTGCCATTTTTTGACCTGACCCGTTCTGATAATATTTGTAAAGCCTTAATTTCACTGAAATAAATTAAATGGTTACTGTCAGTTTTTTGGTCACCTGAAAATCCTGGTTGTTTATGCCCAATCCAAAAAAAGCCCAAAGACGAATCAAATACTTTGGGAGTTCCCATGCTTCGATAAGTGATGTAAGCCACCAGAGTAAATATTGAACCAAATAGCATGGGGAAAAATCCCGTCGAAATATCACTTTGTATTGTCATATTTAGACCAAATAAAAATGCCACAATCCCAATTGTTCCAAAAAGTCCAATGAATAGCTTGCCACCTGTTGAGAGTTGATATCGGTAAACCGATGGAGAAACCTTAACCAATGCATTGGTTTTAAAATTGGCACCGCCTGGTTTTAATGGTTGCCACTTGGTTTTCAAAGCCACAGGGTCATTAAATTGACTGCTGTCAAATTGTTTTTCGGCTTGTGCTTGTAGTTCTTCTAATTTGGCTTTTAATTTTTCAAACATAGTGCTTTCTCATTCTATTTTTCAGAGACTCATTAAGATTTATAAAAGTATAGTATTCTATTATTGGCGGGCATTTCAATGTCTTGTTTTAACCGAATACCATTTTCTGCCATCAGTTGAACAATGTCTTCAAAATTTCTAATGCCTCTGTGCGTCTCTTGCTCTTTTAACCACACATCAAATTTGGCATTTGAGTCCGATGTGAATTGCCCATTGTAATTAAATGGGCCATAAATTATTATTTTTGCGCCTTTTTTAAGGTTTTCACTCAATTGACTAATCATAATTTCAACACTTTTCCATGACATAATGTGCAAAGTATTGGTTGTAAATACTATATCTAACTCCATATCGGGAAATTCGCTTTTACCTGATTGGTAAACAATTGGAGCAGAAACATTATCCAAATTTCCTTCATTTAGCCACATATTGATGCCAGAATGATTCTCCAACAAATCTGAAATCTGCCATTGTAAATGTGGAAAATTGGGCGCCATAAACACCGCATGTTGCCCTGTACCTGATCCAATTTCTAACAAATGTTTATCCGCAGGTGCAATGATTTGTTTTAAAACATCAAGAATCACTTCTTGATTGCGTTCACACGAAGGGGCACAAGGTTTATTCATTTGCTTTTAAAGACCATGATTCATCTATTTGATTCAATAAAAAGAAACAATTGTGGCACAAACATCAAGGTTTAACAATTCATTTTTTGAAGTGTATTATGCCGCAAGGTTATATTGAATCAATAGTATTGGTCAATCAAATCCACTAGTGACTTATTGGCTTGGCTTGTAAGTTCTTTTAACAATCTTTGTAATCTAATTAATTCTTCTAAATGCTTATCCGTCTCAAAGTGACTTTTAGAACCTTCTAACCTGCTTCGATAACTTTCTATTGTTTTAAATACCTCACCAAAGCTACTTTCAATGTTTTCTAATATATCGGT
>JAJRQG010000056.1 GCA_024280395.1 Gammaproteobacteria bacterium
AGCCAATGTAGGCAAGCGCGTATAATGATTCTTTCCCGCTAAACCTTGATAAACCAATTCAATCCCCGCCAACGAACCATGTTCATGTACTGCATCTGTCATCAATTGCAAATTAGGAATATCAGAATCATCCCACAACCGCCCTTGGTTGTAAGGAGTTATATCTGAAGACGGATGAATCTCAACCTCTTCGGTACAAACCACTCCCCAACCGCCTTCGGCCTTAATCCCACGCATACGGGCCAATGACTGTGGAAAGCGATGTCCCATGCCATTGCAATGTGGCACTTGGTAAAAGCGGTTGGGTGCAGTTACTGGGCCGATTTTTACTTTTTCGAAGAGGATGTTGTAACGTGAAGAAGACACTTTTATTTACATCAACTCTTCATAGTTATCTAAAAATACATGCTTTCTATGATAATCCAAATAGTAAGCTCTTTTTTCAGGATAAATCCTCATCATATTCTTTGCATTTGGGTTTATTCTTAGTTTCTCCCATGTATAGGCGCTTAGTTGTGTTCCGCATATTAGTCTACCATCGTTGCTGAATGTAATATAACCTTGATCAAACAACTTGTCATATGTTGGTGATAGTGCTAATCCATTCTGAAAATCTAAAGCTTGTTCTTTTTTATCTTTCTTTATACAAATACTATATGGTTTAATGTGGCTTGCAATTAAAAGGCGTTCATCTGTAATTTGTGTAAAAGGACATTGCGGCATGTAATTGATAACTTCACGCCTATATTTTTCAGCACCTTCCCTATAAGACTTTTTGTTTGCAAGATCAATTTGAACTTCCTCTTTAGTTGCGTCAAGTTCAACTTCTAAAGATTTAGGGTGTACAAAAGATCTAAATTGGTAATCTAATAAAATTCTAAAATAGAATAGAGGTTCTGCGTGTATAGAACCTATTGGAACTAATTTCAAAATAGATAAATAACTAATGCTCGGTAGAATTAATTCTCTCCAAAGTTTCCAAACCGAATCATCCGAACGAATATACCCTCTGTTTTGCTTTTGTGAGAGGTTATCTGATGCGTCATAAATACTGAAAAGCATTTCATTATTTTCAAGGTTGTTCACCTCTTCCAATCTTTCGTTATAGTACTTACTTATATTATTGTGATAGTGCTGCTCCTGAGCAAAATATTCAGTTTTTGCATCATTCAAATATTTAAGAAAATTTGACTTACTAAAAAAACATTTACTTTCACTAATCAATGCTCCCTTTTCTTTTGCACTTTCAAAATTTTTTCTTTTTTTCTTTAAGTCAAAATGTTCTAGGCCCCAAGTTGAATAGTTGAAAAAGTTTGACATCCTATCTCCCTTTTCTCCCTTATATGTTCCAACATGCTTTTTTGATTCCCCATTTCCTTTGAATTGTGCTAATTTATTCTTTCTGTGAATAAAGCTGTCTTCTGCTCTAAAATCTTGTATAGAATCAATTATTTGATACTCTTTTCCTTCTATTTTTATTTTCTGTAAGTTCAACATATTTAGCTTAAAATAATTAATTGTTTAATTTGTGACAAAGTACATTATTCATATTCTCTAGTATATCAACTATAATTACATAATTGCTCATTTTACAAACTCGTTATATCCATCTGTTTTAAAAGTGCAATTAGAACATCAACAACAATACTGTTACCGGCTTGTCTATACATCTGTGTATCACTGACAACTTGTTTGAAATCATCTCTAAACCCCATTAGACGCAAACACTCTTTAGGTGTAAGTTTTCTAATTCTTCCTTTTTTATGTGTTACATAGTTGTCAACACCTGCTCTGTGCATTTTATGCATAGATTGTAATAATGGTCTTGCAACAGGTAAATCTGTTTTAATAGAGGTTTTAAAGTTTTTAGTTCCTTCTGTTAATACGTATTTTTTGGTTTTGTCTAGAAGATAGTATTTTTCTTCAACTTCACTTACATCAAATATTAATTCGTTAAACTCTGGTATTTCTTTGCGTTCAAATACAAAATCTCCATGCCAGTTAAATTGTTGGTTTGCTTTTTGGCAAATGGCTATATCGCCATTAATTTGAGTGTATCTTTTTTTTCTATTTTTTGAACTTGTTACAAATTTCACACCTTTTTCTTTTAAATAGTATTTGCTATCAGTGTAGTCTTCTAAGAAATCTTGCATTATATATTCGAGTTTAATTTCTTTTGGGAATTCAAATTCAACATTGTTATCTTTGAAACCAACAATAAAAATACGCTCCCTATGTTGAGGAACACCATAGTTTTTTGAGTTTAGTACTTGATAATAATACTTATAGCCCAGTTCATCAAATGTTGCTTTAATCGTTTCAAATGTTTTGCCATTATCATGGTTGATGAGTCCTTTCACATTTTCAAATATAAAAACTTTGGGTTGAGATTCTTTTACCACTCGTGCAAACTCATAAAACAATGTTCCTCTTGTATCTTCAAAACCATTTCTTTTTCCTACCATGGAAAATGATTGGCAAGGGCTTCCACCTACTAGTAAGTCTATCTTGTTTTTATATTTAGAGCCTTTTATGTGATGTACATCATCATACCAATTGTTATCATCAATATTATAATTTGCAAAATAACTTTCTTTTACAAACTTGTCATTATCACTAGCGAACATGATTTGAGATTTTAGTTTTAATCTTTGAAGAGCGTACTCAATTGCTCCAATTCCAGAAAACATTGTAGCTATTTTGATTGTTCTATTCGGATTTTTAAAGTATTTGTTTGTCCATAATTCTTTGAAGTTGGGATTTACAAAATAGAGTTCTAGTTGTTCTTCAACCTTATTTAAAACTTGTTTATAGTATGGATAATCTTTAATTTCATATATCACTTTAGATGCATAATACTGACTAAGCATTTCATTGTGTTCAGTTTCTAATACATCTGCAAGAGGAGGCAATAAATTTATTGATATGTTTCTTTCTTCTCTTTCAATTTTCCCTAATGTTGATGTGTCAATTTCAAGGTAATCTGCTACTTTTTTAAGAGTAGCTCCTAAATTAGTTCTACGTTGTTTTATATAGCCGCCAAACGAACCAATCATACATAACCCTCTTAACAGGACATACATTGTCCAAAAACATGGAATATAACATTTGTCTATTTTTTTTACAATAGAAAGAAATTTATTAGTTATAATAATTTATGACTAACCAAATTTATACAAACCATAAACGGTGTCAATTGAAAGTTCAACTTTCAATTGACACCGTTTTGCTTGTTAAATAGGCACTTTTATAGATTATTTAGTCTTCACACTGTGAATAATCTTTAACCGCTTGCATCAAGCTCTCGGCATTGTTTTTATAAACGCTGGATTTGATGTCTGCTTGCATATTGAGACAATCGGCAAAAAATTTGCCTAATTTCTTCTTAAAAGCAAAGGAAAAAGCCACTGAGGAAGTGGATTGTCCCAATGTTTCGTTGGGTTTTATTAGAACCAGCTCACCGTTAGTATCGAACAGTGAGACTTTGTCAGAAGCAAACAACTCAAAGGCAAAAGCACTAATAGTCTGTTTGCTAGAGCTGTTATTTGAAAAATTCTGATTGTTGTTTCTGGGTTTGGAGATAAAGCTGATTCTTTGAAGTTTTGCGTCTTCTAACTGAATGTATTCGATGAATTCTGAATAAAGGTTCTTGCTTTCAATTTCATCGTTGTCATTTAAGAATTTAAATACGATGACTTCTTGACCTGCTAATTGTTGTAACAAATCACTTTCACTACTTAATTCAATCTTACCTTCAAGCAGTTCGCCATCAATGATTTGAATTTCTGCATCCAACAATTGAAGTTGGTTTTGCAAAGGAGTTTGCTGTGGTGCCAATTGTTCTAACTCTATTGGAAAGTGCCTGCTGGTGACTTGATTCACTGAAAACAAATCTTTGAGTTTTTCAATGTCTTTTATGTTTCTTTTGCTTTGCCCTTCGTGGTAATCATTTTCGATGACTTTTTGATAATAATAGATTGCCTGATCGAGGTCATCAAGGTAGTAATAAATTTTTGCCAAATTGTAGGCACTTGCATAACGCATTTTTACATTGTCCTTTTTTGTGCTGGTATAATTTTCAGGGATACGCTCCAGAAAATTGATCACCACCTGCATTTCATTTTTAATGGGTTGAAGGTTTTCGAAAGGCGACATTTGCTTAAAGAGGCGATTGGCCAATGAATAGTAGCGTTTGTAGTCTTTGTATTCAGGATAGCGCTTAGAATCCAATATGAGTAGATAGTCAGTGGTATCCATCACCTGATAACCGTGTTTTTTACTGAGTTTTTCATCCATATCAGTAACAGTATCAAGTACAAACTGATTAAATAAATCATGCGTGATTCGGTGCAGATCGTTACTTAAAACTCGATTGGCTTCACTTGTTGAATATCTTTCTTCTCCAGTATACTTTTTACTCCTAGAACCAAACTTATAAGTTTTTGTTTGTCCATTAGCGTAGGATAAATAAACTTGAGCATGGGTTTTGTATTTTAAAATAGGGATGTAATAATATTCGAGGTGGTTTTTTCCTTCTGCATCTTTTACCCTTCTGTTCTTTTCCAATACCTCTGTGCTCAACACTTCAATTTCATCAAATTGAAAATCAACCAACAGCGTGGCATTTGAATAAAGACGTTGAAATCCTTCGATATGAAAGTTGTTCTCGACTATATCTTGGAACTCTTGTTCGAAGTAAGCAGAGTTGTATAAAACCGAATAAGTTCTGTCTTTGATATTGACCATCGGGTGAGTGGGCAATTGCAAATAACTGACAGAAATATCTTCCCTATCAAGGTCAAGGGCAGATGATTGCAGGCTAAAGGTCAATAAAAAAATAAGAGTTAAAGTTTTCAATGTTAATTTTCCGAAGTCAGTGGGCGAAATATTATCATAAAATTCTATAGCATACTCAAATTTAACTTTATGAATCTATATTTTTCAAAGATTCCTTGAATCTAAGGTGTTCTAATTCCCCGGGCCACCACTGTGCACCAATTCATAGTATTTTTTCTCAAGCTCTAACTTATGCTCGGCTTCTTCATAGGCCAAGAATTGGAAAGTGTCTTTGAGTTCGCCATCAGGGGCATTGTCAGCCAAATCTTGATATTGTTTCATGGCGGCATCTTCGCGTGCTACGGCATATTGCAGAATGGATTGGTCATCGGGATTATCGCCCAGATCCAGTAACTGCACATAATCAGAAAATTTATGGTTTTGTGTTGGGGTTTTTACCCGTTCATCCAATTGCTTTTGCACTTCTGGATTGTCTCGCAGCGAGGAAAACAAATCAAAATGTTGTTGTTCTTCTTCGGCCAATTCTTCAACAATATAGCGAATATTTTTGCTGACTTTTGGAATCATTGCTGTATAGAAATCACGCGCTGTTTTTTCAAAAGAAACAGCGATGTCTAAAATTTCTTTTAATGACTTTGTGTCTTGTAGTTTTTTATAGGACTTGCCATGTCCTTCTTTGTTTTTACTCATGTTTTTCTCTATTGTAATTTTGTATGTTGTGCGGAACCCGAATGGCACTTATTTAAGGGCTATTTCATTGAATTTAAACTAATTATTTGTTTAAAACTCTGTCATTCCCATGAAAATGGGAATCCAAGAAAACTCGATAATGATATGAAACATAGGAATATCAAATATCGAGTTCTAAATACTGGATCCCCGCGTTCGCGAGGATGACACAATATGGTATTTTAAGCCTTAAGTAAGTGCCATTTGGGCAAGCCCGTCTTACGGATTTTTGTATCTGCGTTCATCTGCGTCATCTGCGGACAAAAGCCTTTATTTCAAATATTTATCAATGTCATTGGCTACTCGGTGACCATCGGCTACAGCATTAATCACATCTGGGCCTTTGACCATATCACCAGCTGACCACAACCAGTTGACTGAGGTTGCGCCATTTTCATCAACTTGCATTCTGCCACGGTTCCATTCTAGTTCTTCGGTGAGTTCATCACCCAATATGGGCACATCACTCATTTGCCCAATGGCTTCAACCACCATGTCACAGGGATGGAATTGTGAATCACTTTCATCGTATTTGGGTGCAAAACGGCCTTGTTCATCAAAAATGGATTCTACTTTTACCGTGTGTAAGCTTTCTAATTTGCCAGTTTTATCTATAACACATTCTCGTGGTCCGCGTGAGTCTAGTATGACAATGCCTTCTTCTAAAGATTCTTTTACCTCTTCATCATCGGCCAAGAATGTTGTGCCCAAGGCTTCTAATGCAGAGACAGTCACATTGACCTTTTTGAATTGTTGTTTTTGTAGGCGCGCCAATGACCTTGCTATGTCCATGGCGACATTACCGCCACCAATAACCACAGCTGATTTTGGCACCTCAAATTTATCGCCTTTTGGAATCATGCGCAATAAATCTACCGCTTTAACCACGGCTTTATTGTCACTTCCTGCCACACGAGTAGAACGACCATTTTGTAAGCCAATGGCAACCACTACAGCATCATTGTCCTTTTCTAATTGCTTCATGCTGATGTCGATACCCACTCGCACATTGTATTTAATCTCAACACCAACAGATTGTATCACTTCGATGTCTTGATCTAACCGATCTTCTGGTAGTCGATAGTTAGGGATGCCATATCGAGTCATACCACCAGCTTTTGGCAAGGCTTCATAAACAGTTACTTTGTGGCCTTTTTTAACCAGATCAAAAGCCGTTGTTAAACCAGCAGGACCTGCGCCAATAATGGCAATGCTTTTGCCCGATTTTTTTCGTGCCATGCCTTTTTTAGCAATTTGTTTTATCTTGGTTTTTGAAACCCCATCCATCGCGAAACGTTTAAGCCATCGAATGGCAATGGGTTGAGATGACTTGTTGCCGTCTTTATCGGCACGACCAAGCGAACAAGCATCTTCACAAATATGGGTACAAACCCGACCACAAACATGTGAAAAAGGATTGGTTTCATACATCCATTCTACGGCCTGTTCTAAATTGCCTTCATAAATAGAACGGATATAATTGGGTGCATGCATGTGGGCAGGACAAGCATCTTCGCACAGTCCACAATCCACACAACGAGAGGCTTCTTCTACTGCCATTTGTAGAGTAAACCCATCGACAATTTCATTAAAATTATCAATGCGTTCCTCAGGCTCCATTTCACCCATTGGGCGGCGTTTTCTATCCAATAAATCACTGTCTTCGGTTTTGGTCCAACCTTTTTCAAAGTTGAGTCCGTGTATGCCATTTTCTTGTGGCAACACAAAATAACTGTCGGTTTCATCGCCATCACAAACATGAACATATTCTCGGCTGAGTTCAATCGCACTAGTTGGACAGATATCAACACATAATGCACACCAACAACAACGCCCATAGTCAATCGCTGGTCGTAAATTGCGAATGCCTTTGGCTGCATCTTCTTTAATCGATGGAATTTCCACCATGGTAATGGCAGCATTGTCACAAATTTTCTGACAGGAACTACAGCCGATACATTTGTCCATATCATTGATATGGAAACCACGATAGCTGGCACTGGCAGGGCGTGGTTCTAGTTTTTCTGTTATGGGTTTTCGGGCAAAAAACTGTAAATTCTTTAATGGATTAAGAATACTGCCTTTGTCATTGTAATTAATTTTTTTCATTATCGATCAACCTCTGGTGGGCAAGCATCCAACGAGAACATGATTTGTGCCACATCTTCTAATCGTGCGCCTTTGGCTAAATATTCCAAGGTTTGTACCGCATGCATACTTGATGGTCCACGCACATGCACCCGATAAGGTTTGTCGCCACCATCAGACACCACATAATAAGCCAGCTCTCCTTTGGATGATTCGACCCGCGCATAGGCTTCACCAGCGCGAACATTCCATGACAAAGGATTGGGTATTGGGGTTCGAATAGGCCCTTTAATTGTGGGCAATTTTTCAATCACTTGCCGTAATATTCTTATGCTTTGGAACAATTCATCACGCCGTACTAAAATGCGCGCCCAAGCATCGCCTGCTTGTTGTGTCGGTATATCAAAGTCTAACTGGTCATAAACCAAATAGGGATCATCGCGCCTGACATCAAAGGCCAAACCACAAGCGCGCAAATTGGGGCCGGTCACACCGTAATCCAGTGCATCTTCTTTGCTTAAAATACCCACGCCTTTTGCCCGTTGTACAAATATTTGATTGGTGAACAATAAATTATCGTAGTCATTTTGTCTTGATTCTAAATAATCCAATAAATTGCTGAGTTTCTCTAAAAAACCATTGGGCAATTCACGGCGCACTCCGCCGGGAATATTGTAAATACTGTAAACTCGGCCACCGGTAAAATCCTCAAACAAATCCAATACCAAATCTCGATCGGCCACACCCCAATACATCGGTGTGTACATGCCAGTGGTCGCTGCATGTCCTCCAAAAGTGAATAAATGCGCTGCCACGCGGGACAATTCCAATTGCATCACCCGAATCCACTGAGCCCGAATAGGGGCTTCGATGCCCATGATTTCTTCAACCGCCAAAGAATAGGAGACTTCCATCGGCGCAGGATCTGGCACGCAAATTCGAGGCACAATCGCGAGGTTTTGAATCCACAAACGCCCTTCCATTAACTTTTCAAATCCGCGATGTAAATAGCCAGCATCGGTGGTTCCTTTGACCACAATATCACCATCTAACACCAGTTTAAGGGCGTAATTTCCTTCAATTCCGGGATGGTTTGGGCCAATAAAAATTTCGTATTCATTGCTTTCGCCCAACTGAACGGCTTGGTAGTTTTCTGGTCTCATGACTTCCACCCTTTACCCACTTTTTGTGTTGCTTTTAACTTGTCTCTTTGTCTGTGGGTTGCCATATTGTGCAAACATCCTGATAACCGAATATCTTCAGGCTTGATGGCAATGCCACCTCCCTGATCGGTCAGTTCTTGTAACCAATCTGGATTATATTCAGTCCAGTTAAAGGTCTCTTGTACATAGGCTTCGGAATCAAAATCTTTGCGCATCGGTGGCATGCCATGCCATTCGGTTAAGATGAATTTTTCCATGCGTGGTGAACCAATAAAAAATACACCATACATTTCATAAATATCTCGCTCGAAGAAATCAGCAGGCTTGTATAAGTCATAAACTGAAACAAACTTGGCTTCATCTCTGTCAATTCTTGTATGGGCAGAAATTAAACAGTTTTCTTCATATGACCACACATGATAAACCAGTTCAAACTCGTTGTCTTTAATCCAATCCACACAGGTGATGGCAGATAAATGCACATAAGAGGCTTGCCCTTTAATCAATTCTAATAAAGTAGTTAATGAATCTGCAGGTACATCCACTCGAACACGTCGATTGCGTTTGTGGGTAATTTTGATACCATTAACTCTACTTAAAATATCATTGAGTTTGTTATTTAAGTCATTCATAGTTTCATCTCTTGTGGCAGCAAGGGCTGTTGAACTTTGGCCAGTTTTTCGGTGTTTTTTCCATAAGTGCCTTCACCTTCTAATCCATACAATTTTGCTTCAGCAATAATATCAACCGGTGTCTGCCAATCATCTCCAAACAGGTGTTGCTGATTGCCCAAATATGTATCATAGTTTGCAAAATACTCTTTCCAAGCACTGCCTTTTTGTTGTTTCCTGTCATTCTTGATGTTTTCTTTTAATCGTTGCAAGCCTTCTAACACCGCTTCAGGTCTGGGCATACAACCAGCAATATAAACATCAACCGGCATGTAATCATTGAGTTTTTTTGCAGTGGCATAACTCTGCCAATACATACCGCCATTGACCGTACAGGAACAAATCCCAATCACATATTTGGGTGCTTGCATTTGTTCGTAAGTTAAGATCACTCGTTTTAGGGTTTTGACCGAAACATAACCCGTGACCAACAAAATATCGGCTTGTCTGGGTGTCACCATCGGTTGAATACCCAATCGCTCCATGTCAAAACGAGAGGTCATGGCAGGGGGCAATTCAATCGCTCCGCAACCCGTACAGTAGTGCAGCATAAACAAAGACTTTGATTGGCAAAAATCAATAAAGTCATCAAATACATGTGCCAAAGGATTGGTTCTCTTGGCTTGTTTTTCTTTTATAAGTAATTCTTTTTTCATGATTTTTGTCTCTAAAGGATAAATGCAAGGCCGATTAATGCCAACATGACAGGCCATTTCCACAGGATACGAATAACATCTTCGGTTTTGTATCGGGGAAACATAAAAGCGATACTCATGGGTATTGCCACCACCAAAAAGGCTTTGGGCAATAAACTCAACCAACTTTCACCGCCGCCCAAAAACAGCGAGGCATACAAAACACCTGCGGTATACAATTGGAATGTTTGCATCACAAACAAACCGCCCATGTATTTGCCACTCATCTCTACCATGGGCCCCGTGGCAATTTCTGCTGGAGCAATATAAATTTCAAAAGGCTGTTTTCCCAACATGCCTTGCAAGGCAAATAACCCTGCGGTGGCTAAAAATGGCATTTCAACAATTCCCCAAGAATTCATTTGTTGATACTCAATCATGCCGACCAATGAAGTGCTTTGATAATGCCAAGCGGCACCAAACACCACGATAATAAAAGGCACATCGTAGGCAAGCATCGAGGTTAATGCACGAGAAATACCAATCGAACCATTGGGGTTGGCACACTGACCCACGCCCAAAGCCATGCCCAGAGAAGGAATCATCAAAAAGTAGGATAAGGTGATAATGCCACCTTTATCAGCAATGCCTTCCATGCCAGGAACAGGCAACAAAATTTCCGCACCAATATAGCCACCAACAGCCATGATAATACCAATATCATGAATCAGACCATGTGAAATCTGAGTGTCTTTTCCATAAAGCTTAACGATGTCATAAATCGGTTGAAAGAAAGGAGGGCCAATACGGCGTTGAATGCGTGCAGAAATTTTGCGCATCATTAACACCATCATTAATCCGACTACAAAGGCAATTAATGGCATCAACAACAATTCACTCAATATATGTAAACCATTCATGAGCTCACTCCAGCTGTATTTTTATAAATGGAAAAAAGGGCAACCACCACAACAATAACCAATAACATCACTGGTTGTCGTGAGCGATACATGTTTTCAAATAACTTAGAAACAAAACTCAAGGCCGAAACAATCACTTGTTCCATCCATTTAAAGCTGCCTCGATACCAATCACCAATCAAGTGCATTAGCCCTGGATAAAAGTTGTTTGAATAGTGGTATTTCACATCAGCCGACAAGAAATGGCCACCTGCATAATTATCATACTGGTGAACCCGTTTTGCTTTGCTACCGAGGAAATAGAAAATCAATGCGCCCACACCAAAGCCATAAAACAGTATGCCACTGACCCAAATCATATCCAGACCACCTTTGGCATATTCAATGCCGCCTAGATGATGGATTATCACAGGTAATCCTATGGTTTCCTGAACCGATGCAATCCAAGGCAGAATCAATCCTGGCATAAAACCCGTGATAAATACAATAGCAGACAACCCCAACATCGGAACCATCATGCTCCATGGTACTTCACGAATATTTTGATGTTCGACCCGCAATTGCCCTAAAAAGGTGTTGTGTATCAATTTATACACAGACAATATTGTACCCAATGTTCCAAGTACCGCTGCGACAAATAATAAGGGTTCTCCATTAAGTAACAAGGAACGATACACCATCCACTTTGAAACAAAACCGTTCATTGGTGGTAAGCCTGCTAAACCAATTATGCCAATTAACATCACTAAAAAGCTTAAAGGCATTTGCGTAACCAGTCCACCGAGTTTATTTAAATCCGAAGTGCCTGTTCTATAGACTACGGCAACCACAGTCAAAAACAAAGCGGCCTGATAAGAAGCATGATTTAACACATGCATCAAACCACCGGCACTGCCAATGCTATCAAACATGATAAGACCCAATAACATATAACCGCCTTGACCAACGCCATGCCAAGCCAATAAACGTTTGGCATCGTGTTGTTGCAGTGCAATATAGGTAGGAATAATGGTGGTTAATGCCGCAATCCAAGCCAACAAAGTTTGCATATTAATAAATGGCAATCCAATGCTCATGCCTTGTAAATGACCCAAACCTATAAATTGGATGATTACAATTATCATGGCAAACAAACCCATGCGAGAAGAAATCGCACCGAGAAAAGCCGCTCCAGGGCCTGGAGTTTCGGCATATGCCACGGCTTGCCATAAATGGAAAGGCAGTAAGCCCATTTTTATCGCAAAAGCAATAAAGAACAACAGAGCTAAACTAAACTGCGGGCCTTTGTCCATACCAGCAAAAACTTGGGTAATTTGTTCAAACTCTAATGAACCTGAAAATGAAACTGAATTGGAATAAATAATCGCCAAGGCCGCCAACAAAGCCATGGCTCCAAACATGGCATAAACCACGTATTTAACCGCGGCTTTTTTGGCAGTCTTTGATGGCATCAAAACCATCATCAAGAAACTTGCCCATGAGACAAACTCCCAACCAATAAATAAAGACAATAAATCACCACTGGCCAGTAACAACAACATACTGGCAACATTTAATATTAAAGCCAGTTGCAACAATCCATAATTGCCGCCTTGTCCCTCGTATAATTCCCTGTATTGCCTGCCCCAATCGCCAGACATAAAAATAGCCGATGCCAAAGCTGCAACAACGGTAATGATTGCAAAAAACCAAGATAAGGCATTAAATTGCCAGTGCATATTGAAGCCAAGAATTTCTATATTAAAAGCAGAAGTTAGTGTTGCGCCATCATAAGCCACAGCAGCCATCCGCACCAACATTACAACCATGAGGCCATACCACAAAGGTGCCATTTTATCGTTGATTCTAAAGTTTCTTAATACAGTTATGGATAACAAGGCAACAGCAATAAGGATGAAGAATTGATCGAGTAAATTCATGATTCTTCTCCTGCTGATTTCAATATTGTTTGAATATAAATTTGAGGATCAGCCACTTGTGTTGCCATGTCTTTGAGCCTGTGAGAAATAGGAGAAATAAAGGCCATAGAAACAATCAAAATCAAGGCAAAGATTTGTGCGTAGCGATAAATCAACTGATTATTAGAGGCTAAAGGTCTGCTTTGTGTATTTTCAGTTTGGAATAAAATCCGCACCAATTTAAACAGGTAAGCCGCTTCAATTACGGTTGCCAGTAAAATAAAACCAATGGCATAATGATACAAACCACTATTTTGTTCTGCTAAATTCATGATGAGCAATAATTTAATCCAAAACCCAGGAAAAGGAGGAATGCCAAGCAAGGACAAGATAAAGACTAAAAATACCGCCACAACCATGGGTGATTGTTTGGCAAACCCCCGTAGGTTTTCAAACGAACCATCCATTCTATCGGCCAAT
>JAJRQG010000057.1 GCA_024280395.1 Gammaproteobacteria bacterium
AATATTTTCTTGCCACTGCTTGGGTGCGTTCCTGTGATATTGTTTCCAGGGTAGTCATTTGGATCAAGATTAATCAAGCTCCCATGAATATTATTGTTGGTCATGGTAATACTGTCCCAACTACTGACTATCCAAACACCTTCTGCCAAATAATTGTCTTTAAAAGTTACATCTATATTTGCAACAGATCCACCATAACCAATACGAGTCCCACGGCCTTCGGACCAGCCTTGATTGTTTTCCAATAACAAACGTGCCACAGGCTGAAAGCCACCAACCAAACAATTGTCTTTTCTTTGGCTAGCACGAGGGTCCGATGCCCCAGTTTGAAACCATACGTTATTCTTAATATCAAACCCTTGTATAGAGCCCCCTTCGGTATAGGCATGTATTCCAGTTCCAAAGCCAAAGAAAATGATATTGTTCTCTATAAGCTTGGTATCCACTAAGTTTTGCATATAAATGGCATGTCCGTGTCCACGGCCTGGGGCAGACCATCCATTGTTATAGATGATGTTTCCATACAATTCGCTATTTATCGCAGGTTTCCAAAATGAAATACCTTGGGCTGTATCGTGTATAACAAAGTTTATTAATTTAATATTTTCTGCAAAGATAGTTACACCAGAGTTTAATGTGATATCACTGGGATTCGAACCATCAATTAAAGTGACGCGGCACCATCACTGCTCATCACTTCAAAATCACGAAAAATCACCCAATCACCATTTATCGTGAGCCCTGCTCCACTTTGTCTAGCAACATTGGTATCGATGGTTACATGCTGTCCACTGATTGGTCTTATAGTTATTGGAGAACCTGGGCTTCCATTAATCTCTGAAACGTAGAGTCCAGTATAAGTACCTGAAAACAACCAGATGGTATCGCCATCTCTAGCGGGAGATTGATTTGAAATTGCAGTAGCCAGGTCTAATGGATTATTTCTGGCGCCAGAAGCATTGGGTTGACCATCCACACTGACAAAATAGCTGTGTCCAGCTTCAGGTTCGGCAATTGCGCAGGAAGCCATAATTTCAAAGCTGTTTTTATAAATGCCATGATCTGCATAAGAAACATTTACTGAAATTAATAAAACCAATAGGCATTGAAAAGCAAAGCATTTTGTAATTATGTGCATAAACTAAACTGGCTAAATATATAGAAGGTTGAGCATTATATATCTTCATTGTGTAAAAAAGTGTTAATCACATCTCATTTAAGAATTAATGTAAATCAAACAACTCAGGTGCTTCAGAAGTGATGAATACAACAAAGACTTATTTTACTATTGATTATTGATTATTGATTAATGGCAATATTTGTATGGCCAACAATGAAATAAAGCTCAGGCTTGCAAACAGCAATGCCCGTAAAAATCTTTTTCGTTTTAAATCTCTTAATACCGTGACCTTTAGTAGCTCATAAGCCAGCTCATCTTCAATATTTATATCATCAAACTGATTGATAAAAGAATCAACAGAATCAATGCTTTTTGAATTCAGGTAATACATTCCTTTAATGTTTTTCCTATTGCGTAAAATACTGGGGGCTATCTTTCTGGTTGGATAAAGGACAGATGCAAATAAAATGACCGGTGCTAACATCAAAAACAACAATACAACAGTTGAGCCTAACGTAGAATGTTGAGTGCTGACATCAAAAGATTTTGTAATCATGCCAATGGTGAAAATAAATCCAATCCCAACAATCTGCGCCTTGGTGTCATAGGTTCGAATATTGTCTTGTGCTTCTTTTAACGAAGAGTAAAGAAAAGTCACTTTGTCATTTTGTTTATTCATTTGTTTTATCACTACCAATAAAATTAAAGACATTAGTATCAGCCAAATGAGAGGGTACAATATTGCTCATGGCTCTGGAGATGTTTTCAATTCTGCCTGGATTGATGCGCTCCCAATCTTGTAACATCATTTTCAAGGCTTGACGTTGTAAATTATCTTGTGAACCACAAAGATTACACGGAATAATCGGATAATCAGCCATTTCTGCATAAGCAATAATATCTGCTTCAGCACAATAGGCCAAAGGGCGAATCACCGTGTGTTTTCCATCGTCCGAGAACAATTTTGGCGGCATGGATTTTAGTTTACTGCCGAAAAACATATTCAAAAACAAAGTTTCAACTCGGTCATCGCGGTGATGGCCTAAGGCTATTTTCGTACAGTTGTGTTCTTCAGCAAATGAATACAAAATTCCGCGACGCAATCTAGAACACAATCCACAGGTGGTTTTGCCTTCAGGAATAATATCTTTAACTATGCTATAGGTATCTTGTTCGATGATGTGATAATCAACACCCAGTTTTGATAAATATTCAGGCAAAATATACTCAGGAAACCCTGGCTGTTTCTGATCTAAGTTAACCACAAGTATATCAAATTTAATGGGCGCTTTTTTTTGCAACAATAGCAACATATCTAACATTGCATAGGAGTCTTTACCTCCCGACAAACAGACCATGATTTTATCGCCATCTTCAATCATATTGAAATCTGCGATGGCTTTGCCGGTTAAACCCTGTAGTTTCTTTTGGATTTTTGAAGGCTTGTTACTTGCTTGTTGATTTATTGCTTGCATGTGCTATATTGTATGTTTAAGGGATAAGAAGTAAACAGTTTAGTGAAAGAGTTTGATATTAAAGGCCTAGAGTTACAATTGTTAGAGTTGCGCAGTGAGCACCGTGACTTAGACGAAATTATTCATGAAATGATTGCCTCCAATCATCCTGATCAACTTAGAATCCAGCGCTTAAAAAAACGCAAACTTCGTTTGAAAGACAGCATTATTCGAGTGGAGAGCTTGTTGATACCAGATATTGATGCTTGAACTTTGGAAAGACCTAATTGAATCATTATTTATAAACAATGACTCAATTAGGAGTTTAAGACTTACTCAAATCCATCTTTAAATATGATATCGGTATTTTGAGATACAGTTGGTTCCAAACACCAAGAGATTAAAGCACCTGAGTCCTGATTTACAAAATCTGCTACTTTAAGAGTCCAGTTACCAGAAAGTTCTTGGCCATCAAATGCGCTTAATACATTGGTTGGTTTGAAAGTTCCATTAATCGCCGGTGGCGTTGCACTACATTGATCATCGGCCTGCCCCGCCGCTGTATTATCATCTAAAGTAACTGATATGTCATCATTGTCACAGTTGTTGGCGCCAGGCCGACTAATAATGATTGCAGAAGTGGATGAACTGACATCTGTCAGTGTGACTTCTAAATCACCAATCCAAGAGTGATTGATCTCTACAAAAACATTTAAGTCAGTTATTGCCCCTGAACTGGCAACCATTAAAGTATCAGTAACGCCTGTTGAATTGCCATCAGGAATAGAAATATTTGGATTGCTACAGGCCACATTAGGTCCTAAATCAATATTGACATCAACCTGGCCACTGGTACAAAACATAGGGGTTCCATTATCACAAACTTCATAAAAGAACTGGTCAGTTTGGGTGAGAGATCCATCATGTTGATAACTAAAAGTACCATCAGATGCCAAAATGAGTATACCGTTCATTGGTGCTGTGGTTGGCGTCACGGTCACAGTCAATACATCACCCGGATCTGGGTCAGTATCGTTATTTAATAGAGTGTTTGAGCCTCCTACCAAGACCGTAGAGATTCCGCCCCTTGATATATTAATGCTGTCACTCCCTGCTGTAGGTGCTGAGTTACCACTTAATACACCAGTAAGTGCAAAAGCACCTCGCCCCATTGTGCCAGCAATAAGACGCTCAGCTGAAGCGTCATACTTCAAGTCAAATACAGGGGCATTGGGCAATCCAGTTGCAGGGGTGACCCAGTTACTGAAGCCTCCAGATGCTCTAGATACAAATACTCCAGAATTGGTGCCAATGGCCAAGCCATTGTCAGTGGCATTTGGCATAAATATTATTGAGCGAATTTGACCGAATCCGCTGAGCCCACCCGTGATGTTTGTCCAAGTTGCTCCAGTATTTGTGGTTGTCATGACACGAGTGCTTTCAATTAAGAAAGCTTCAGCAGGATTGGCTGGGTTGATGGCCATTCCTTCAATGAAACCATCTCCTGTAGCCGTTGGATAAACGTGAGTAAAACTGCCACCTGAAGCAGTACGCACAAATACGCCATCTACTCCATCTGAATTATCACCACACAAACCCTGACAAGCTCCAATATATAGGATGTCTGGATTGCCCGTTGCACCATAAGCAATGTTGTTTCGTCCAAAACCTCTCACAACAATTCCCGCTCCGATTTCTGTAATGGTGTCTCCTTGATCCAAGGATTCATAAACTGAATTTCCTGCACCAATCACCAACCGGTCGCCGCTGATATGATTTGTTGCCAATGGCGTAACAAATTGTGGTGCCAAAGCAGCACCAGCGTTTAGAACAGTCAGAGGCAAAGGAATTCGTCCCAAAAAGGCATTATTTTGATCATAGGTCCAACGCCCTGGGCCCCCCAAATTTTGGGAGCTAAAATACCGCACAGATTGATTACTTCCTGCAAGAGATAGTGTATCAACAACAACATCGCCACCATCGCCACTTTGAACCGTGCTCCAAGTCGTATTGGCAAACATATTCTGTCTAGCTGAGCCGTTGTCTTGGTTACCACTGAGAGTAATGGATGAATTGCTGTCATAAGTAGTGTCGTGTTGTTCATTAACGGCTAAATTTCCATTTACATTCATCCAATCTCCTGTGGCATTGCCAGGAGTGTTGTTTCTATAAATGCCACCATCATCTGACTCTAATAATGATCCACCTGCATCAAAACGCAGTTCACGAGAATCGGCATGCGGTGATGAATTACTTGCTGTGCCTGAATGAGTCAAAGGCGTCCACTGCGACCCTAAAGCTTGAGAGGCATCACCACGGAATAGTCGACCTGAATAATTTTGTGCGCCTATAGAATTAGGGAACTGACTACCAGTACCATTGCTAAAAAAGGCATCGGGTTGTCTGTCTCCTCCTATATAAACAATATTATTATTGCTTGGATCTACAGTTAAGGAAGAGTGTGTGTTGCCCTGTCTTCCTGGATGAATGCCAACAGTACCTATATTTTCTATGGTACTAGGAACATCCATAGCAGTCCATGATGAACCACCATTGCTAGAATGGAAAACAGCATCCAAGTCTCCATTGGTGCAAACCATAGAAACAAAAACACTGTTACTGCTTCCGACAGCTATTTCATAGTGGCAACTTCTGTTTGCAGGGGTCGTGGCGATGACTGCATCCATTGCTGCATTGTTTATATTTACCCAAGAAGTTCCTGAATCAGTGGTTTTGTATATACCACTTGCAAGAGCAGAACAAGCACCAAAAGTATCAACACCTGCATAAAAGACTGCATTATTTGATGGGTCTGAAACCAAAGCTGAAGCGGCTCCGCGGGGGATGCCCTGAGTTGATGTCAATTGTGACCAACTGGCACCCGTGTTGGTAGAGCGAAAAATACCAATATTAGAACAGGTAAAACTGTCAGCAATGTTAACGGCAGCTAACAAAGTACTTCCTCTGGCTTCAATACTGGTAATATTTTTGCCATTCATGCCACCAATAGCCGTCCAATTTGTTCCACCGTTTGTTGTGCGAAGCACTCCTGCCCGACTTCCACCTACACTTCCTAAACTACTGAACCGACCAACGCCTGCAACCAAAGTTTGAAAGGTGGCATCTGTTGGGTCAAATTCTATGTCTCCCATAGACAGTGATGACTGTGAATCAGTTTGTGCGACCCATGTAGGGCTGGCTGCAGTGGCATTGGTGGTTTTCCAAATACCACCATTGACTGTCGCAACATACAATATATTGGCATTAGATGGGTGCGGAGCAAATCCATGTATGGCACCAACTACTGGGCGATTGGTCATGCCTTCTACGCCTCCAGAGAACAATGCTTCAGGACCTAAAATTTGCCATGATTGGGCATTGATGGCTGAAAAAACCATCAAAAAGACAATTAATAAAAACCACCTGTGAACATAATTTCTATTCTGACCCAAACTACTCATAACCTTACTCCAAAAATAATCATTCAAACTACTGCTGTCTATAATCAGCAGTCAATACAATCAAGAAACTCTATTATATTACCTCAATTTTTATAAATGTGCTTTTAATTTTTTATTTTTACTCTATTTCTGCTATTATATGAGGTATAAACATACAAAAAAACACATTGTTTTTATCCACAGAATGCCGCTAGAGGGGCCGTGATGCAAACTAATATCAACAACACTATACCATCAAAATTTTTCACTCTTCTCCTATTTGGACTACTATCGACTCAGATAATGGCTCAACAAACAAGCAGTTACCAATTGTATAAGGGCGTAATTGTCGATACTAACAGTAAAAACATTTACAACACCAATCCTAAAACAGGAATTGATGCACGATCTGTTCAAAATGGCAGTCTTAGTTGGCACAGTGATAAAGCTGAGTTGCCCATTATGGTAAATGATTCTCAATTAATTGCTCAACAAAGTTCAACAAGCAAAGGCATGTTAGGTTTAGCGCAATTTAACTCTACAACAGGCAAATTATTAGTAGAAAAATCATTGATGATGCCCAATCAAATCATTCCAAACATAAAAGATGGTTTAAATCAAAAATTTAATGTTTATGAAAATAAAGGTACATTAGGGTCGATTAGATGGAATTATTTTTCCCAATCTTCCCAAGGAATGTTAGAAAAAGAGACGCCTAATATTAAAGAAAATTATGGAGAAATTGTACTTGGCCAAAATAAACAGTTGGATGGGGCCCAATTGGTATCTTTTTCTCAAAAACCCACCAGAAGCGTGGGGCATGTAGAAGGAAAGTTTTTATCTGGAATTGATGGCAGACAATTCAAAAGCGTAACAGGAGATCACATCTTAGTTAGTGGTATTAATAAAGATGCAACGATTTGGGATAAATATTCATGGGACTTTTATGATTTAAAAGGCACACAACTGGGGCACATGGATTTTGCTCACTCTTTTCGTCCTTTTATATTAATAGATGATTTGATACTGTTTGTTAATACACCTTTTGAAAAAGCCACTGAAACCACAATCCAGTCTTTTCCTTTGTCACTTAATGCTTATTCATTATCTTCTGGTGATTTGGTTTGGAATACTGAAGTCAGGGATTTTAGCTTTACGGGTGCCTTTCCTCAATAAAATTAATCTGACAAAGGTTGAACAATACTAAACGCACCGCGAATATCGCCCAACTTAAAGCCAGTGGCGGAATCATCAGGATACAACTCGGCTAATTTCTCTGCAATGGGTGCAGCAATATTTTCTCCATGACAAACCAGACAGATTTTCTTGGTTTCTATGGCTTGCATGTAACGGAAAGCAGGTCTACCTTTGACCTCCACAATATCTTGATTAAATAGACTTTTGAACTTATCACCATCATTGTGTCGTTGTTCAAAACTTTGCATAATTCTGGTTTCCCAAGCATCCGGTTTAGTTGCACGCGGTTTTAAACTGGTGCGGTGTATATCCCAACCAGTTTTCTTCGATAATTCTTTGGCTATCAATGGCGCTTGTTCATTGCAAACCGAAATGGCTTCGATTGGGCCACCTGATTTCATGGCTGCTTGCAACTTGCCTTTTAGTTGACCACCAAACTCTTTCGCAATATCCTTGCTGGCATCGGTACGGTGTTCTATTTCTTTGTAACTGATGGTTTGTTGGTTGCACGCGCTAAGTAGCAACAAAATTGTAATTGGGGTGATAATTTTCATTATGATGACAGAAATATTAGTAAAACCTAATATTAATATTTTATGACAGACTCTGCAATTATTATGATTGAATAATAGATTTAACTTATTAGTTGCTCGAATATTCGCCATTTGTAGGAATTTTTCTTATACCGTTGTGTGTTTTCCTAAAAGCAAAAAGCATTTTGCTGATATTCAATGAATTCAAAATCTCTATAATGGGCACCATCTTAACAAACAGTCTGTAAAGATACCCATCGCAATGAAGCGATAAATTATTAAAACTTAAATGGAGAAACAACATGAACAAATTTTTATTAACAGCAATCACAGGTTTAACTTTATTCAGCCAGTCACTATTTGCCGTAAACGTCAATACAGCAGATGCAGGGGCTATTGCTGAAGAGTTAAATGGAGTAGGAGCGAAAAAAGCCCAGGCAATAGTAGAATATCGCGAAGCCAATGGACGTTTTAAAACAATTGAATCTTTAACAGAAGTCAAAGGCATTGGCTTAAAAACAGTTGAAAAAAATCGTGATGCGATTGAATTAACAGGGAAGTAAATCATAGGGCGTTTCTATTATTTGATGATTGGTAAATATCTCCATAGAGCATTCGATAGCTTCGCCGAAAATGTTGTCAATAGTTCTACTATTAACTTCCATCTTCGACTCGCTCTCAAACACTTTATGAAAATATTTCCTCAACCACAATTAATAGAAGCACCCTGAAACGAAAAGGATTTCTCATTAAAAGGATTTAAAATCAAGGAAGAGAAAAGCCTGTGAGTTGTAGCTCATGGGCTTTTTTGTGTAAAGCACAACGCAAAGCTCGCAAAGAAGGCGCGAAGAGCAAAGAAAAAATATCATTGCGAACCGTGGTTTTGCGGGTCTGTAAATAAAACTGTGTAACTTCGCATTTGATGATTCCCCCTAGGGGGAATTTTTCAAATGTTATAATTAACTTTTGAGGTTGCACAAATGAAACA
>JAJRQG010000058.1 GCA_024280395.1 Gammaproteobacteria bacterium
AATGGACATAAAAATTAAAACTGGCGGCCTTCAATCAGCTTTAATATTATCTAGAGGACAAAAGAAAATTTTATCGATTGCTTTTTATATGGCTTATATAAGATTTTTAAACAAAAAAAATATTCACCCTGTTTTATGTTTAGATGATTTTGATGCAGAACTTGATTTAAATAAGCTTCTAAAAGCCGCTGCTTTTTTCAAAAATTCACAAGCACAGATTTTTATTACATCTGTACAACAAGAAAAAATATCAAAAGCTTTTCCAAATGCTGGATTGTTTCACGTGAAACATCCTTGTTGACCTTAAAAGCATAATTAAATATAGTTAATTGAATCTTAGAAGGTCTTTTAGAGCGGTTGCTAATCTGTTATAATGTCCGATTGATTTTAAAGAGATTTTTCAATATGTCTGAAAATTATGATTCTTCCAATATTAAGGTTTTAAAAGGATTAGATGCGGTTCGTAAAAGACCAGGAATGTATATTGGTGATACTGATGATGGAACTGGTTTACACCATATGGTATTTGAAGTGGTGGACAATGCAATTGATGAAGCGTTAGCGGGGCATTGTGATGATATTCAAGTAAAGATACATGCCGATGGTTCGGTTAGTGTTTCGGATAACGGCAGGGGGATTCCTGTTGATATCCATGAAGAAGAAGGGGTGTCTGCCGCAGAAGTAATTATGACTGTGTTACATGCTGGCGGTAAGTTTGATGATAATTCTTATAAAGTTTCTGGTGGGCTTCACGGTGTTGGTGTATCAGTTGTAAATGCTTTGTCTGTTAAATTAATATTGACGATTCGTAGAGATGGTGAGATACACGAACAAGAATACAATATGGGTGTTCCTGTAACATCTATAAAGGTTGTTGGTAAAACTAAAACCACGGGTACAATATTAAGGTTCTATCCTTCTAAAGAAACTTTTTCTGATATTGAATTTCATTACAGTATTTTAGCTAAAAGATTAAGAGAATTATCATTCTTAAACTCAGGTGTTAAAATTGTACTCAGTGATGAAAGAGATGGTAAAACAGATACTTTCGCTTATGAAGGAGGTATTTCATCTTTTGTAGAATACATTGGAATAGGTAAAACGCCTTTACACCCAACAATTATACATTTTGTAAGTAATGATAACCAAGGAACTACTGTTGAAGTTTCAATGCAGTGGACAGATTCTTATAGGGAAAATGTTTTTTGTTTTACCAACAATATTCCTCAAAAAGATGGTGGGGCGCATTTGGCAGGTTTTCGAGGGGCTTTAACAAGAACGGTTAATAATTATCTTTCTCGAAACAGTACAAAGAAAGGATTAAATGCCGCAACTGGAGATGATTGTAGAGAAGGGTTGATTGCCGTGGTTTCTGTTAAAACACCAGACCCAAAATTTTCATCACAAACAAAAGATAAGTTGGTTTCTTCAGAAATAAGAGCAATTGTTGAAGGAGGGGTTGGGGAAAAATTAAATGAGTTTTTCTTAGAAAACCCCGCTGAGGCAAAAACAGTTACAGAAAAAGTAATTGATGCCAGTCGAGCTAGAGAGGCAGCAAGAAAAGCCAGAGAAATGACAAGACGCAAAGGTGCACTTGATATTGCTGGGTTGCCTGGAAAGTTAGCAGATTGTCAGGAGAAAGATCCTGCACTTTCTGAAATATTTTTAGTGGAAGGGGACTCCGCTGGAGGATCTGCAAAACAAGGCCGTGATAGAAAAGCACAAGCTATTTTGCCGCTTAAAGGTAAAATTTTAAATGTTGAAAAAGCCCGTTTTGACAAAATGCTACAATCAGCAGAAGTAGGAACATTGATTACTGCTTTGGGTTGTGGAATTGGTAAAGATGACTTTGATGCCGACAAGCTTAGATACCATAAAGTGATTATTATGACCGATGCAGATGTTGATGGATCGCATATTAGAACTTTGTTGCTGACTTTTTTCTATAGACAAACACGGGAATTAATTGAAAGAGGACATATTTATATTGGCCAACCTCCTTTGTATAAAATAAAACATGGAAAACAAGAGCAATATCTCAAGGATGATGATGAGATGAATAGTTATTTATTGGCAAGGGCGCTAGAAAAAACTGAATTATACTATCAAAAAGATGCTCCTCCATTGATTGGTTTGGGATTAGAGAAGTTGGTTAAACAGCATTTACTGGTTGTGCAAGGAATACAAAAACTTTCTATTATCTATAGCAATAAAGTATTGAATAGCTTGTTAAAGCTACCTAAAGTTACAAAAGAAGTTTTGAATAATTCAAAAAGTTGGTGTGAAAAAGCACAATCATTGTTGAACGAAGAAGTTAGAGCGGGTGTCTCATGGAAAGTTAGTCCTTCTGAAATACATGAGCAGTCTATTGATTTTGTAGAAAACGCAAATGGATTGGAGAAAAAAACCAGTTTAAATAAGGCTTTCTTTGAATCTTCTGACTATCGATTGATGACAGATCTCAGTGACCAAACCATGGATTTAATTACCGAAGATTCTTATATTTTAAAAGGAGAAAAAGAATTTAAAATCAAAGACTTAGACGATGGAATAAAACAACTATTTGTTTTGGCTAAAAAAGGATTAGCAATCAGCCGATTTAAAGGTTTGGGTGAAATGAATCCAGAACAACTCTGGGAAACGACGATGGATCCAGAAAGCAGAAGACTTTTACAAGTAACCATTGAAGATGGGATAGAGGCTGATGCTGTATTTTCTACCCTTATGGGTGATGATGTAGAACCCAGAAGAAACTTTATTGAAACTAACGCTCTTCACGCAACAAATTTGGATGTATAGAAAAATGAAAGAACAAACAAAGCAAGCCATAGAAGATTTAGTCAGTAGTAACAACTGTGTGCTTTTTATGAAGGGAAATCCAACTCATCCTCAATGCGGCTTTTCTAGCAATACAGTAGGTATATTAAAAGAACTGGTTGGAGATAATTTTTCTTTTTGTAATGTTTTAGAAGACAGTGAAATAAGAGAAGGTATAAAAGAGTATGGCAATTGGCCAACTATTCCCCAGCTTTATATCGACAAAGAGCTGGTTGGTGGAAATGACATTGTAACTGAAATGTTCAATACTGGTGAGCTACATAGCTTGCTTAATTTACCACAACCAACAAGAGAGCCAGCAAGTATAAGTATTTCCAAAAAAGCGGCTGAAAATATCAAAAAAGGATTAGAAGATATTGGATCAAGCGTTTTGATGTTGTCTATAGATGGCCAATATAATACAAGATTTTCTATTGAGGAGCCAAAGGGGTATGAGGCAGTATCAGAGGTTGGGGACATAAAAATATACATGGATGTGGGAACAGCCAAAAGAGCAAATGGCATAGAAATAGACTGGGTTGAGGATCTACAAGGTGCTGGCTTGGTGATAAAAAACCCAAATGAGCCAAAAGCGGTTAATCAACTTAGTTGTGATGAGTTAAGAATAGGGTTAGAAGCACAGACATTTAAGCATGTTTATGATGTCCGTTCAGAACCTCAGTTTGCCTCTCAATCTATAGAGGGCTCAAAGCGCTTGGACAAAGAGAACATGAAAGCCATAGAAGAACTGGATAAAAACACACCGTTAGTTTTTGTTTGTGCTGTAGGTAATACCAGTCAGGGTGCATGTGATTTTTACAGGAAGAAAGGTTATACTGATGTTAATAACTTGGTCGGTGGAGTAACGGCTTGGTTTGCTAGTTAATTACAACAAATGAGCCTAACACAAAAGAAAAAAATTATAGGGATTGTTGTACTTGTCATAAGTGTATTTCTTGCAGAACAAAAGGTATTTTCAGACGGAAAGAAAGCAAATTCAGAATCACAGATTGAACAGTTGGTTAAGTCGCGTGTTTCAGGAGAAATGGTTACAATAGAAGCAACTGTTATTAAATTATTGAAGGATGACTTAAAAGGAGATAAACATCAAAAAATGATTTTAAAAAGCGCCAATAATACTTTGTTGTTGGCACACAATATAGATATAGCACCGAGAGTACCAGCAAAAAAAGGAGACGTTCTTTCTATTAAAGGCCAATATGAATGGAATGACAAAGGAGGTTTGTTGCATTGGACGCACAGAAGTAATAGTAGCCATCCTGCGGGTTGGATAAAACACAACAACAAAACATATCAATAATTATGAAATCAATTTGGCAACAAGCTCCTTCTTTGATCGATTTAAATGGCTTTAGGTCTGCAGGACTGGGAGATCTTTTAGAAATACAAATCACAGCCAGGGGAAAAAACTGGTTATGTGCTGAAATGCCCGTAACAGAAAAACATAAACAACCTTTTGGAATTGTTCATGGAGGAGCAACAGCAACCCTTGCCGAAACGATAGCAAGCATAGCAGGTTGGTTGTGTATAGACAGTACAAAAAAAGCAACAGTGGGGCTAGAACTAAACATCAATCATTTAAAACCTGTGACAAAAGGAGTGTTAACCGCTAAAGCTACAGGGGTTCATATTGGAAAATCTACTCAGGTTTGGCAAATAGACATATACAACAGCTTATTTCAGCAGGTGTCTACTGCTAGGTTAACCACCATGACAATAGATAGAAAATAATGACAACTCTGCGTTTTATATTCAGGCTAGTGGGTTTGGTGTTGGCTTTCTTTATTGCGTTACCATTTGTTGTCATATTTTTATCATTGACTCAAAACAACCAACACATTCAAAAGAAAAGAGTGGTTAGTGCCTGGTCAACCATTATTTGTTTTGTTTGTGGAGTTAGGCTAGAAAAAGAAGGTAATGTAGAAAAGTCGCCAGTTATGATAGTGGCAAACCATGTTACGTGGTTAGATATCGCTGTTATTCACAGATTTAAACTATTGGGGTATGTAGCAAAACAGGAGATTGCCAAATGGCCAGTTATCGGTTGGGTGGCGAAAAGTGGAGAGTCTTTGTTTATAGCCAGAGGAGAAGCCTCCTCAAGAAAGAATGTAATTGAAGGCATAAAAAAAAGGTTTTCAGAACGGAGATCAATCGCTGTTTTCCCAGAAGGAAGAGCTACAAACGGAGAAAAACTACATACCTTCCATCGGCAATTAATACATGCAGCAGTTGAAAGCAACACTCCGGTACAAGCTGTTGCTATTAAATATATTAAAAAAGATGGTAAAAGAAACAAGGATATTTGTTTTAAAAAAGGAGAAAAGTTTTTAGGCAATGTTTTTAGAATTTTAACCTTAGCAAGGAGCACTGCACAATTAACTTTTTGTGAGCCCATACAGACAAGTGGAAAAAGCGCAAGGGAAATAGCCCTGACAGCACACAATCAAGTGGCGGAGGTTTTGGCTAAAAATGATTATTTATGAACCAGGAATAAAACCAAAAAACAAACACCTACAATCTATTTTGGCCAGTTCAAAAATCAGACTTTTAAAATTAAGAAAAAACAACCCCGTTTTAGAAAAAGAACAAACAGTTTACCTGGATACAAAAGATGCCAAGTTAGAAGGGTTTTATACAAAGAATTACAACAAAGAAAACCTTTACATCTTATTACACGGGTGGGAAGGATCGGCTCGGTCAACCTATATTCAGTTGTTGGCTAACACACTATATAAAGAAAAAAAAGCAGCTGTTTTTAGACTGAACTTTAGAGACCATGGAGAGACACACCACTTGAACGAGGATTTGTTTCATTCCTGTAGGTTAAATGAAATCGTAGAAGCAGTTAAGAAGATTAGTGAAAACTATCCCCATGAAAACGTTTATCTGTGTGGGTTTTCTTTGGGTGCAAACTTTTCTTTACGGGTGGCAGCAAAAGCGAACGACTGTAACATAAAGCTAACAAAGGTGTTTGCCGTGTCTCCACCTATAAACCCTAAAAACAGTATGTTAGCAATAGAAAAAAGCAAACTCTATTCAAAGTATTTTATGGAAAAATGGCAAAAATCATTAACTAAAAAACAGAAACACTTCCCACAAAACTTTGACGGCAATCAATATAAGAGCATAAAGTCTCTAGATAAGTTAACAAAAGAGTTGATTATTAGACACTCAGACTATAATTCAACAGATGAATACTTTGAAGATTACCAAATTACAGAAGAGATTATTAATAAAATTAAAATAAATTGTCATGTGATTGCTTCCTGGGATGATCCTGTCATCCCTATCAAAGATTTTAGGATACTAGAAAATAAAGAATACATAGCGTTGGTTACCACAAAAAATGGTGGCCATTGTGGTTTTATTAACAGTTGGAAATTGAACAGCTGGATAGAACAATACATAATAGAAAACAGCGAATAAGAGAAAAAAAATGAATAAAATAGAACAAGCGATGGAAGACCATAAAAAAGGAAAATGGCAGAAAGCAGACATGGCTTATGAAGAAATATTAAAAGAAGAGCCTGAAAATGCAGAGGTTATGTATCTTTTGGCGATTTCAAAAAACAGCCAAAACCAGTTAGATGAAGCAGAGAACATCATAGACAAAGCCATTGAAACAAATGGGAAGGCACCAGCATATTTACAAACAAAAGGCATGATTTTAGCGAGAAAAGGAAAAACAAATGAAGCCATTGATGTACTAAGCAAAGCATTAACAGAAAACCCAAACTTATATCAGTCACATATAACAATAGGGCATTTGTATTATGCAAAGAACATGAAAAAAGAAGCTGCTAAGCATTTTAATATGGCCATTAAAGTGGATAAAAAACAAGTTGAAGGACATGTTAACTTAGCAAAAATATTAATAGACCAGGGTGATGCACAGCAGGCGATTAATATTTTAAATGAATTAGAAAAAGATCATCCAGAAAAAGTATCTATTAAAATGATGATGGGACAAGGGTTTTTAGAGAGAGGAGCCTATAGTTTTGCAGAAAACTATTTCCAAAAAGTATTGGCAATGCATCCTGAGTATGAATTGGCAGGATTATATTTAGGAATCGCAAAAATTAATACGGGCGATATGGAAAATGCAGAAGAACTTATTACTGCTTTTAACCAACAACATCCTAACACAAAAGAAGGGTTGGCTGGCTTGGGGTTATTGATGTTTAAAATGGATAATTTTAGGATATCAGCTAATTATTTACACAATGCAATTGGGGAAGGAATTTCACCATTGACATGGAGAATAGCTCTAGTGGAAAGCCTTGCAAAACTGGGGCAACTAGATCCTGCAATTTTATTATATGAAGAGAATGATGAAAAAATTATACACATGGACAGTGGCTTTAGACTAGCTGAGCTTTATGAATTAAAAGGAAAAATTAAAAAAGCAAAGAAACGATACAAAAAAACAGACAAACAAGACAGCAAGTATGTTGCTTCATTGTTAGGACTATCACGTTGTTATTTGGTTGAAAACAAGCCTGAGAAAGCAGAAAAAACAACCGATAAAGTATTGTTAACAAATAAAGATCACGCAGAAGCTATTTTATTAAACTTAACAAGTATATTGTTTCAAGATAAAAAAGATAAAGCATTAGATATATTAAGTGGCATTGATTATCAAAAATATAGCGACATTTATAAAAAAACATTTAGGTTGCAGCATGGGTTAATTCTTGACCACATGAAAAACTATCAGCATGCACTTAAAGTTTTTGTAGACAAAGCGAAAACAGAAGAACAAAAAATAGCAAAAGCACAGTTATTAAATGAATCTGAGATTGAACAAATCAAGAAGTTTGATTCAAACAATGAAAACAACAACCCTGTTTTTTTAATAGGCGCACAAAGTACAGGAATAAATGAGTTTGCAAACTGGTTGAACCAACAAGGAGTGACGGTTTTAAATGATCGGTTGGTTTCAAAAGGAAGGCCAGATATCTTATATGCTGAACAGTCAATAGAGGTCTTAACTAATGCCAATGAAGAAATGGTAAAACTTGAGAGAAAATTATACCAACAAAAAGCGAAAGTGATGTTGGGAGAAAAAACTACAATGTTTGTAGATTGCATGTATATTAATCCTAAGCAAGTGGCGATTATAAAGAAATTTTTCCCACTGTCAAAAGTGCTGTTGTTAGATAGAAAAAAAGAAGACATCGCCTTTAATCAGACAGTCTTTGGTAAAGAGCCCGTGAGCGCAGAAGATTGGAAGGCAGTTAAACAACAGATTTTAGATATGGATCTAGATATACTTGAGATAGATATTGACAGTTGGATATCAAATGATGAAAAAACACTAAAAGCAATAGGAGAGGTTTTTAATAAAGAACTATCCAACAAAGAAAGCCAACCAGTAAAATATTGGAGAAAGTCTTTATTTGAAAAAAGCCATTGGAAAAACTACGAAGAATTTTTAGGAAAATAGGAAGATAACCGTGCAAGAAACAAACTTTATCCAATGGGTACTTCTTGCGTTGGTTCAGGGATTAACGGAATATTTGCCTATTTCCTCATCAGCACATCTAATTTTAGTGTCAAAAGTGATGAGCTGGAAAGACCAAGGGTTGGTGATGGATATTGCAGCACATGGCGGATCGCTAATTGCGGTTATGTGGTATTTTAAAAAGGAATTGGCCAAACTGTTTCAAGGTAACAATTGGCCCTTGTTCAACAAGCTGGCGTTGGCAAGTATTCCTTTGGCTATATTCGGCTTTATCTTTGCAGATTATATTGAAAACAACTTACGTTCACCTCAAATCATTGCTCAGGTCATTGCCATTTCAAGTATTGTCTTTGGTTTGTTGTTGTATGCTTCTGACAAAATCAGTCAAAAAAACAGGTTACAGCAACAAAATATAAAGTTCAAACAAGCTTCGCTAATTGGTCTTTCACAAATATTTGCATTGATCCCAGGAGCTTCCCGCTCAGGAGTGACCATGACAGCAGCCATGGCTCAGGGGTTTAGTCGAACCAAAGCTGCCGAGTTTAGTTTTTTATTGGCTATTCCTGCCTTGTTGATGACAACGGCTTATGGCATTATGAAAATAGTTAAACAACCTGAAGAGTATAACATCATGGGTGTTACAACCGTTTTTGTTGTCAGTTTTATGTCTTCATTGTTGTCTATAAAAATCTTTCTCAAGTTCATAGAGAAAATTTCAATTTCAGTATTTGTTTGGTATCGATTGTTTTTGGCTTTGGCCTTGTTGTGGTACTTTAGATGAAAAAAATCACCATTAAATGTAAGTTTGGCAAAATTAAAGGCTTAGTTTGGGGGAAAGGGAAACCTAAAAAGATCTTGGCTTTACACGGTTGGTTGGACAATGCAGCGTCATTTTGCGAATTGGCTCCAAAATTAGCAGAAATTGGCTACGAAGTAGTCGCCATTGATTTTCCTGGACACGGAAAATCAGATCACAGAGCAAAGGGACACTTTACTCATTTTATAGATTTTGTTTTGGATGTACAAAATGTTATTCAACAACTCAAGTGGGACAAGTTGACTTTGCTCGGACACTCCATGGGAGCAGCTATGGCGCAGATGTATAGCATAAGCAATCCAGAAAAAATTGAAAAACTGATTATGATTGAAAACTTAGGTCCAGTTCCTGCATATGAACCGGGTTCAATAGCAGAAAACCTCAAAGAAGCACTGTCTCAATGGGAAACCCACACGACAACACACAAACACTTTTATCCAACGATTGACCAAGCTCTAAAAACGCGATTAAAGGTCACACCACAAGACTCAGAAAAATTAAGACCGATGGTGAAAAGGGGATTAAAGAAAACTCCAAAAGGCTATCACTGGAGAACAGATAAAAGGTTACGATTAAGAAGCATGGTGAGGTTTTCTGAAGAAGTGGTTCAAGATGCATTGTCATCCAAAAAACCACCTACACAACTGATATTGGCTTCTCCTCAAACCTATGCGTTGAGTTATCCAACTAGCCAACAAAGAAGAAAAAAACTCAATGCCCAAAATGACCTTGACATAAAGGGGCATCACCACTTGCACATGGACAATGCAAAAGAAGTCTTTCAAGCGATAGAAACTTTTTTGAAAAAGTAGGGCAGAACTAATAAAAATTGGCTTTATATGGTTGGCATGGGCTAAAATCATTTTTTTAAATAGAGCAAAAGGTTTTAATGAGCCAGTTAAACTTGTCCCCCGCAGTATTGTTGTTAGTCACCGTTAGTTATTTTTTGTTGCTTACTCTTATAGCGAAAAAAACGGCTAAACAAGCCACCAACTTAGACTTTTACAATGGATCAAAACAATCTCCTTGGTTTGTTGTGGCTTTTGGCATGGTTGGCGCAACGCTCTCTGGAGCCACCTTTATTTCCGTACCAGGCTGGGTTCACAATACACAATTCTCCTATTTACAAATGGTAATGGGATATACAGTTGGCTATGGAATCATCATGTATGTATTGTTGCCGATGTATTACAAGAGGAATTTAATTTCAATATATGGCTACCTCAACCAGCGTTTTGGACAGTCATCACACAAAACTGGAGCCAGTTTTTTCATCGTTTCAAGAGTCATCGGCGCATCTTTTCGCTTGTATTTAGTGACTATGGTTTTACATGACTTTATATTTTCTCACTATGGGATTCCTTTTTGGTTAACGACACTAATTAGCCTTTTGTTGATTTGGAGCTATACCGTAAAAGGCGGGATAAAAACCATTATTTGGACAGACACCTTACAAACCTTTTTTATGATAGCAGCAATATTGATAGCGCTCTTTACCATTTCATCGGCTTTAAACTTGGATTTTTCTGGTGTTGTGACAACCATAACCAATCACGACTATTCAAAAGTATTCTTCTTTGATGGCGGTTGGTCGGATAAAAACAATTTTTACAAACAATTTTTAGCGGGCGCGTTAATGGCTGTGGTCATGACGGGTCTAGACCAAGACATGATGCAAAAAAACCTCAGTTGCAAAAACCTTAAAGATTCACAAAAAAATATACGTTTGTTCTTTTTGGTTTTAGTCTTGGTCAATATTATAATCATGTGTTTGGGTGTGTTGTTGTATGTTTATGCTAGCCAACAAGGCCTTGATTTACCCGCAGACTCAAACGGCATTATCACAGACAAAGTATTTCCAAGCATTGCATTGAATTATATGCCAGCCTATTTGGGCGTGGTGTTCTTGGTGGGGATTTTGGCAGCAGCATACTCTAGCGCGGACTCTGCTTTGACTTCGTTAACGACATCTTATTGTGTAGACATTAAAAACGAAATAAACACGCCAAAAAAACAACGCATGTTAATCCATTTTGGTTTTACTCTAATTTTATTTGTGACAATTGTGATATTTAAATACACCATGGATGCATCAGCCATATCTGGTTTGTTTACTTTGGCTGGATATACCTATGGCCCTTTACTGGGTTTGTTTTCATTTGGGATGATGACAAAAAGAAAGGTAAATGACAGATATGTGCCTGCAATAGCCATACTTTCTCCAATAATTACCTTTGTATTAAACAAGTATTCACAACAATTATTTTTTGGTTACCAGTTTGGTTTTGAACGGTTGTTGATAAACGGCCTGTTAATGTTCTTTGGTTTGTTAATGTTGTCAAAAAAACCAGAAAGTTAAAAGGATTTAGATATTAAAGTAGCAATCATGCGACATCGTGTTATAAAAGAATTAGAATCAATAACCAATTCAACTCTAAGGAAATAAATGCAAGCAAAAAAACCATCATTACCTCACTCAATATTGGTGTTTCTTTCCTTGGTTTTAATGATCTCTTTTGGATTATTCAAAATGGATATTTCATTACACATCATCTTGTTTTTTGTATTGATTTGGGTGGGATTAAATGCCCGATATTTGGGTTATGATTTCAATCAGATAAGGCAGATGATGAACGATAGTTTGGGCAGGTCTCTGTCTGCCATCTATATTTTTTGTTTAATCGGTATTGTGATTGCCTCGTTTATGCACTCAGGCACTGTTGTTGCGTTAATTTATTATGGGCTTGATTGGATTTCTGCTCAATGGTTTTTGCCTGTTGGACTGATATTGTGTTCTATTATGTCCATTTCTATTGGTACATCTTGGGGAACCGTTGGTACTTTAGGTGTGGTTTTTATGGGAATTGGTACAGTGCTTAATGTACCTTTGCCATTGGTGGCAGGGATGGTGATTTCAGGCGCTACTTTTGGCGATAAACTTTCTCCTGTTTCTGATACAACGAACTTGGCAGCGATGAGCAGTGATACAGATCTATATGCACACATAAAGTCCATGCTCTATACTACAGTTCCATCATTTATCATTGTTCTAATTGCATTTGCTTATATGGGATATCAGGCGGATAACACATCTTCTTTTTCTGAAATAACGGCCATCCAAAACGTTCTTGCAGAAAATTATAACCTTAACCCAATTATTACATTTTTACCCTTGGTTGTAATGTTGGTGATGAGCTTTAGGCATTATGCCCCAGAGGTTACCATGACATCAAGTATTGTTGTTGCATGTGTCATTGCGGTTTTTTACCAAGACCACTCTGTTAGTGAGGTGGCCAATGCTCTGTGGTTGAACACCAATGCAGATACGGGCACATTGATGCTTGATAAATTATTGGGTAGAGGCGGTTTATACTCGATGGCAGAAACTCTGTTGTTGTCAATTTTGGCTATAGCCATGGGTGGAATATTACATGGCGCGAGTTTTTTAACTGTCTTGTTAAAGGGGATTATCAGCCGCATAAAACGGGCAGGTTCATTGATAACATCAACCATTATCACTTCTTTTATTGGAAACTTATCTATGGGAGATACCTATATTGTCATTATCTTAAATGGTCAACTATACAAGAAAGCCTATACAGAAAAAGGCATCAGACGTTCGGTTTTATCGCGCAGTGTAGAAGAGGGCTCGACCTTAACCACGGCATTAATTCCGTGGAACAACACCGCCGTTTTTTATGTGGGTGTTTTGGGCATACAAACATTAGATTATGCTCCTTATGCTTTATTAAACTTTATTAACCCTCTTTTGGCTATTGTCTTTGCTTATTCAGGCATCGCGGTATTAAAAGAAAAGAAAACAAAATCCTCAGACGCGATTGTTTAACCTGGTTAAGTCAAACAAAAATCAACGCCTGATAATACCATTGCGTACTTTCCCAGCTCATACTGCCGAGTAAACCGATTGTTTTTATTGTGACATTTCCAACATTTGAATCAATGTTGATGGATCAATATTTCCACCGCTGATAATAACACCGATTTTCTCTTTTGAATTAATGGCAATAGATTTGCTTAATAACGCAGCCAAACCCAATGCCCCAGAGGGCTCTACTACTATTTTCATGCGCAACAAGTGAAATTGTACGGCTTGAATGATGTCCTCTTCACTGACGGTTTTCATCGCATCAACATATTCTTGAATCAAGGGAAATGTTACTTTCCCCAAAGAGGTTGTACGGGTACCATCTGCGATGGTGTTGGGGTTTGGAATGCTGACCAGTTTGCCGGTATTGAATGATTGGGTTGCATCATCGGCATTTGCAGGTTCGATACCAATCACCTCACAATCAGGGTTGAGCCCTTTTGTGGCAATGGCGCAACCACTTAATAATCCACCACCTCCACAAGGAGCCAACAATTTAGTTAAACCGCTTACTTTTTGATGCAACTCATAAGCTGCAGTGGCTTGACCAGCAATGACGTGGTAATTATCAAAAGGAGCAATCAGAGTATAACCGTATTTTTCTTGGATTTTGCCAGTGATATCTTCTCGAATTTCTGTTTGTACATCATAAATCACCACCTCTGCTCCATAACCTTTTGTGGCAGCCAGTTTTATTTTCGGTGCGTTGTTGGGCATAACAATGGTGGTTTTTATGCCCAGCATTTTTCCAACCAAAGCAACTGCTTGGGCGTGATTTCCCGATGAGAACGCGATAATTCCACGTTGTTTTTCTTGTTCTGTTAACTGAGAAATACAATTAAATGCGCCACGGAATTTAAATGCGCCAATTTTTTGGAAGTTTTCACACTTGAAATAGATTTCAGCACCAAGCATCTTGTTTAAAGTTGAAGAAGACAACACAGGAGTTTTATTGGCATAGCTTTCAAGACGAGTCACTGCGGATTTAATTTGTTCAAACATATTTCTGTAGAAGATAAATAAGGTTATACTATAGCACTTAATCAAAAGAGTAAAACAGATGTTTTCATTAAAAAACAAAGTGGCATTGATAACAGGAGCATCAAGAGGCATTGGCGAAGAAATTGCAAAACTGTATGCCAAAGCAGGTGCACATGTCATTGTGTCCAGTCGCAGACAAGAAGGTGTAGATGCCGTTGCCGATAAAATAAAAGCCAGGGGCGGAAATGCCACTGGCATCGCTTGTCATATTGGTGATCAAGGTGCGATAGAAGGATTAATTGAGACCATTAAAAAAGACTTTGGCCAACTGGATATTTTGGTCAACAATGCGGCAGCCAACCCTTATTTTGGACACATCTTAGACACACCTGTTTCTGCCATGAAAAAGACCATTGAGGTGAATATTGAAGGCTACTTTTTAATGAGCCAGTTGGCCGGACAAATGATGCGCGACAATGGTGGCGGTTGTATCATCAATACCGCATCAATAAATGGTGTGACACCAGGACCCATGCAAGGCATTTATTCGATTACTAAGGCGGCGATAATTTCTATGACTAAGGCCTTTGCCAAAGAATGCGCCCCACAAAATATTCGAGTTAATGCGGTGTTGCCAGGATTAACCGACACCAAATTTGCATCAGCCCTAACGAGCAATGAGTTTATGTTAAAACAAATCATGCCATTAATTCCCATGAACAGAGTTGCAGACCCATCTGAAACAGCAGGCGCTTTTTTGTTTTTGGCATCTGATGCAGCCAGCTATATAACAGGCATCAATATTCCTGTTGATGGCGGACTTCTTATTTGATGAAAGTACTTTTGGTTATAGTTTTGTTGTTGAGCAACTCCGTTAGCACAGCAAAACTTAATGGGCCATTACAAGCAGGCTGGAAAGGAAAAAAAGTGTGCGAACAACTCAGTGAAAATGACCAGCAAAGAATTTTACGCTGTACTTTTCCACCAGGTGTTGGTCATGAGAAGCACCAACACAATGCGCATTTTGGTTATGCACTTTCTGGTGGAAAAATGCAGTTAACAGATGGCAAAGGAACAAGAATAGTTGAGTTAACCACCAACAGTTATTTTGAAAGCCAAGGTAAAAAATGGCACAAAGTGTTAAATGTGGGTGATACCACCGTGACTTATTTAGTGATTGAATTTAAAGACAACAATGAAAAATAACAGAGCCCCCCTTTTATTGTTTTTATTGTGTGCAACAACACTTATTGCACAACGAGGCGAATTAATAAAATATGAGAACTGTGGAGAAGACAGCAAATCAATTTTGTTGGCCAAACTATTGATTGAATCAGAGCAGCAACAAAGACAAAATCTTACGTGTAATAAAATACTTTCTGAGGTTGCTTTACACAAGGCCAAATCAATGGCAACAGAAAACAGGGTGGCACATAACATCAATAATACTACTCCTAACCAACTGTTAAGAAGAGCAGGCATACCATTGCCAGTGATTTACGAAGTGATAGGCAATCAAGTAGAAGGTGTGTCAGGAGGAAAAAAAACAGCACAGGAAACGTTTGATTACTTTATGACAAGCCCTGATCATAAGACCCATTTAATGGGAGAAAATAGTTTTTATCTAAAACAAAATACAATAGGAGTTGGACATTACTTTGATATCAATACTCCCCACATGGATTATTGGGTTGTGTATATTACCTCTTTAAAACAAGAACATGAAAAAGAAAACAACTTTAAAGTAACCTTTATCCTAGAAAAAGAGAAGAAAAATAAAAAACAAAGATTTAAAAAAGGAAGCTCAGAGGACTGGCAAAATTTTAAAAAGTAAAAAAATCTTTTGTAATCTCTGAGGATTTCTTGGTAAAGCTTTCAAGGTTTTCACCCCTTAATTCTGCAATAACCTGTGCAATATGTGGCAAATGTCTAGGCTCATTTCTTCGGGTTTTTAATTTTAAATCTCTGGGAATCAAATAAGGGGAGTCTGTTTCAATCATTAAACGGTTTTTTGGAATGCTTTTTATCAATTCCCGCAAATGTAAACCTCGGCGTTCATCACAAATCCATCCAGTAATTCCAATGTGACAATCCAAGTCCAAATAATCAAACAAGGCTTCTTTTGTGTCGGTAAAACAATGAACCACCAAATTGCTGATTTGGTCGCGGTGTTCTTTGATAATGGGGTAAAAATCTTTGTGTGCATCTCTTTGATGTAAAAATAAAGGAGCACCCGTTTCAATGGCCAGTTTAATGTGTTGTTCAAAAGAAAACACCTGTGCTTCGCGTGGTGAAATGTCTCGAAAGTAGTCTAGGCCTGTTTCACCAATCGCAACCACTTTGTCGTGTTGGATTAATTGTAAAATTAAATCTTCGGTTTCGCCCGTGTATTCATCGGCATGATGTGGGTGTACGCCAACTGTTGAATATAAGTGTTCAGGATACTCTTGGGTTAATTCAAAAGCCTTTTGTGAACAAGATTCAGTAGAGCCAGTAACAATCATGGTGCGCACACCTGCATTCACAGCAGATTGAATTACCTGTTTTCTGTCTTTATCAAAACTTTCGTGGGTTAAATTTGCACCAATATCTATCATCATTCATTTATCATTCAGCAAAAAAAGCATACTATACCAATATGTTAATCAAATCGGAGAAAAAACATGCGATTTTTTCAAAAACTTATAGTAGCAATGTCATTACTAATAACAGCTCAATCACAAGCCTTTACCCCGGAATCAGGGTTTTGGTGGAATCCCAATGAACCCGGTTCAGGGTATGCGATAGAAATCCAAGACAACTTTTTGTTTATAGCAACCTATGTTTATGACGAAGGCGGGGTGCCAATTTGGTACACAGCGGGTGCAACCATGGGCGGTAATGCTGAATTTCAAGACAATTTGAATTATACCTTTAACGGAACATGCATTGACTGTAACTACACGCCAACCACAACTTTAATTGGTGAAAGAGGTAACATTGATATTGTCTTTGATACGGAAACCACGGCCACGATTCATTTTCAGGGGGCTGTTAAAAACATAGAAAGATTTAATTTTATATTGGGTGATGAAACAGAAAGAATGCTAGGTGAATGGCAAGCTGTGATTGATTTTTCTGATACCAATGTTGAATTCCCTTTTAATGGTGATGTCCTTTTGTTTGATTTATTAAGTTCTTCAGGTGGAGATGATTATGCCGAAGGTTGTCGCCCAGATAATGCACAAGATGGTGTTTGTTCAAACTATGCTTTAAATAACCATGAAATGGCCGCTACTTTTGATTATCAAAACAACGAATTGTTGATAGTGGTTGATGACAGCCCAGATTATTGGCTGGCATACTATGTTGATTTAGGTTTAAATCAATTTGATGGCTTGGTCGAGATTTACCCAAAGAACACAGGCAATAACAATGTTTTTTATCCAGTTCGCGGGTTTAGATCTGCCAGTCGTTCTTTTATAGAAACAGGTGTTGGCCCTTCAAAAAAGAAGACCGAATATGACAATAAAGCAGTGAAAGGAATAGCAAACAGTTTGCCACCCTTGCCAACATCAAAAGCCATGTCGGAATTTACCAAAGCGGAGCAAACCAAGTTGCTAAGGCAACAAACCATTGTCAAAACTTTGATTAATCGACTAGGCTCTAGAAAATAAATTGTTAAACTCAATAACAAGGCTCTCGTAAAATTAAGAGAGCCTTGTTATTGAATAACTTTGGTGGGATCTTCGTGAATTATAATTTCAGTATCTGGAATTAAAGCCATTAATTTTTTTTCTAAACCGTCTGCAATTTCATGTGCTTTAAGCAAACTTAACCTATCATCCAGCTCAAGGTGAAATTGAATAAACTTATCCTTACCTGACTGACGCGTTCTAAAATCATGAAACCCCAAAGCATTCGGCGTTTCATTGATTGTTTTTATAATCAACGTTTCGGTATCTTCATCAAGCTTCTTGTCCATCAATTGTTGAAAAGAATTATTGCCAATTTCAAATGCACTTTTGAAAATATATACGGCAATTAAAATAGCAAATACAGCATCTGCCCACAAATAACCTTTTAGGGTTAAATACAGGGCAATCAAAATACTAAAATTGGTCAATAAATCTGTTACATAATGCAATGAATCTGCTTTAATGGCCAAATTATTGGTGATTCTTACCACGTGCCTTTGATACAAAACCAACAAAAAGGTGACGATGATAGAAAAAACCATCACAGCAATGCCAATATTTCCATAGGTTAGTACATGGGGGTTTTGTAGGCGATCAATGGCATTGAAAATCAAGAAAAAAGCAGAGCCCGCAATAAAACTGGCCTGTGCAAGACCAGCCAAAGGTTCGGCCTTGCCGTGTCCATATGGATGCTCTTCATCGGCAGGCATTAAAGCATAACGAACCGCAAAAAGATTGATAATGGAAGCAAAAGAATCCATTAATGAATCTATCAAGGATGCCAAGATACTAACAGAACCAGATAAATACCAGGCAATGGTTTTGGCTATGATTAAGATAATCGCAGTTGCCACAGAAGCATAAGTGACTCGCTTTAATATTTGTGCGTGATTAGACATTTTCTGATTTTACCATGAAGGACGTGACGAGCATGAAGGGTTTGATTGTTTTTTATTTGAAAAAAGCGTTTAATTTTAGAAATTCTTCAGCACATTGTGAAATTAAAAAAAGCGAGTGTTTTGTTTTTCTTTAAGTTCTTCGAGTCCCTCATGGTAAAAAATTAAACCCAATCACGAGGAGCCAAATAATCATAAAGCTTCTCTTCTTCACTGCCTGATTCGGGTTGGTAGTTGTAGCGAAATGAAACTTCAGGAGGCATGGACATTAAAATTGACTCGGTACGGCCACCAGATTGTAACCCAAACAAAGTTCCTCTGTCATACACCAAATTAAATTCTACATAACGGCCCCGACGGTACTTTTGGAAGGCTTTGTGTTGTTCGGTAAACGGTGTATCCATGCGTTTTTTTACAATTGGCAAATAAGCCGCAACATAAGCATTGCCAATGGCTTGAATAAACTCAAAGCTTTTCTCAAAGCTCCATTGGTTTAAATCGTCAAAAAACAAACCTCCCACTCCGCGGGTTTCTTTTCTGTGTTTTAGATAGAAATACTCGTCGCACCAAGCTTTGAACTTTTTATATACTTCTTTGCCAAATGGCGCACAAGCATCTTTGGCTGTTTGGTGCCAGTGCACAATGTCTTCATCAAACGGATAATAAGGCGTTAAATCAAAACCACCGCCAAACCACCACTTGTTATCATCATTAACATTTCCCCCTCCTGTTGTCCTAAATACACGAACATTAGCATGCGAGGTTGGAATAAAAGGATTGTTTGGATGAATGACCAAAGATACGCCAGATGCTTCAAAGCCAGAACCAGTCAATTCAGGTCTTTTGGCTGTAGCAGAACCCGGTAATTTATCACCCAAAACATGTGAAAAATTAACGCCAGCAGACTCAAACACCTTACCTCTTAAGGTCCGAGTACGTCCACCACCACCGTTGGCATGAGTCCATGCATCTTGTTTGAATTTTTTATCTGGCTCAATAATTTCAAGACTGTTACAAATGCTGTCTTGTAAACCCTTGAGATAGGAAAGAACCTGTTGGAATTGTTTGTCGTTCATTTTCGTATTGAATAATGATGAAATGCATATTTTATCCCAAATGTTATAGATAAGCCTTATAATTCAACTCTAAATTCAACTTGGACGAAATACCAAAGGAATCGGGGCTAAAGCTCCGCTGTAGTTGAAGTGAGTTGTAAAGGCGAGGCTAAAGCCCCGCGTCCGTTTATATAATAGAGAAAACAATGGCAATTTTAGGAAAAACCAATTATTTAGAAATAGTACGCGCAACTGATTATGGCTTGTTATTAGAAGGCGGACATTTAGGCCACATTTTATTGCCCAATAAGTTTATGCCCAAAGACTATCAACACGGTGAAAAACTCGAAGTGTTTATTTATTTAGATACCAATGATGAAGTTGTAGCGACAACTCAAACACCCAAAATACAATTGGGAGAATGTGCTTTTTTAAAGTGTGTTGATATGAATAAAACAGGTGGTTTTTTTGATTGGGGTTTGCCAAAAGACTTGATGGTGCCCTATGCCGAACAGTCCTATAAAATTTATCCAGATTTGTATTACACGGTTTATATGTACCAAGACAATGCTTCCAAACGTTTGGTTGGTTCAATTAAATTGAGCAAACATTTAGAAGAACTTAACACCAACTTCAAACCACAACAAGAAGTTGATTTAATGATTTGTGGAAAATCTAAACTGGGATTTAAAGCTGTCATTAATAAAACACATTTGGGTTTGATACACCATTCTGATGTGTTCAAACCGGTTCGACTGGGAGACAATGTCAAAGGATATATCAAGGACATTCGCGAAGACAAGAAAATCAACCTGTGTTTTAATTTGCCCGCTGCTAAACAACAAGGCGGCCTTGCCTCTCAAATTTTAGAAGACTTAAAAAATAATGGGGGCGAGTCAAATATGACTGATAAATCTCCGCCTACAGAAATTTATGCCAAATGGAATGTTTCCAAAGGCAGTTATAAAAAAGCTCTGGGTTCCTTGTACAAACAAAAACTTATCGTTATTAACAAAGATAAAATTGAATTGGCTAAATAATGGTTTTAAAGATGACTAACTACCTATTTAATTAATCTTCTTCAAGCACTATAATCCAGTAATGCGTTATTTATTAATTTTATTGGTTTTTGTTCTTCCCTCTTGTAATCAACCTGAGCCAACAACAAACACTCAAGAAGAGCCCGAAATCACATTTACCATTTTGGCACTTGGGGATTCTTTGACCGAAGGTTTAGGTGTGGCAGAAAGTGACAACTATCCATCGCAACTGCAAAGGTTGTTGCCAGCACATATCAAGGTTATAAATGCGGGGTTAAGTGGAGAAACTTCAACGGGTCTGTTAAATCGACTGGACTGGGTATTAAAACAACAACCTGACTTAACCATTTTAAATATCGGTGCCAATGATGCTATGCGGGCATTGCCGATAGATTTAACCCGCAAAAATATCGACCAAATCATTACAAAAATCAAACAATCTAATTCTGCAGTTATTTTAGTCGGTATGCAAATTTATGACAATTTGGGCAAACAATATGTACAAAACTTTAATGCTTTATACCCAAAGCTTGCAGCCAAACAGGATGTTTTATTAGTTCCTTTTTTCTTAGAACACATTGCAGGCATAACACAATATAACCAAAAGGATTTATTACACCCCAATGCAAAGGGATATAAAGTAATCGTAAAAAAAAACATTTTGCCCGCAGTTAACCAATACTTGGATTCCTTATGACCAGTCTTTTAAAAGCCAACAACCTGAGCAAGTCTTATGCACTAGAAAACCAAACCATTAATGTGCTCAAAGACATTTCATTGTCCATCAAGGCGGCTGAATTTGTTGCCATCATGGGCAAATCAGGTTCTGGGAAATCAACCTTGATTAGTATTTTGGCAGGACTGGATACCACAGATTTTGGACAAGTTTTTCTTGATGACAAAGAGTTAACTTGTTTAACAGAAGACGAGCTGGCAGTGATTCGTCAAACTGACATCAGTTTTGTGTTTCAGTCTTTTCATTTGATACCGACATTAACCGTTGCCGAAAACATTGGCTTTCCTTTAAAACTCAGTGGTAGTTTTTCTGATGAAAAAGTAAATTCACTGCTACAAAAAGTAGAATTGTCGCACCGCAAAAACTCCTTTCCCCACCAACTATCAGGCGGAGAAAAACAACGAACAGCGATTGCACGGGCACTCATTACTCAACCAAAAATTTTGTTTGCCGATGAACCAACAGGAAACTTGGATGAAAAGAACGCGCAAAGCATTATGCAACTGTTGATTGATTTGCAACAGGAGTTCAAAACCGCCTTGGTTGTGGTTACCCACGATGATTCTATAGCCCAATTGGCAGATCGAACCATTCGTATCATCAACGGAAAGATTGCTTGAAAAACTTGGGCATCATTATTTGGCGGGAATGGTTCAAGAACAAATTGTATCCTTTGTTGTTTGTTTTGTGCATTGTCGTTTCTATGGGTGCTTATTTAACCCTGGATGCGTTGCAACAATCGGTCGATGATTATATAGACATCAACCAAAAACAAATTGTCGGTGGTGACATAGTTATTACCCACAATCAGGCATTCCCTGATGAATTGATGTCACGTGTTCAACAACTGGATACGAACCAAGTGGTTTATGATTTCCAGTTCAATTCCATTGCCTATACGCAGGACAATTCATTGCTGACTCGCATCAAAGCAGTGAGCTCGGCTTATCCGCTTTATGGAGAGTTGATTTTAAAAAACAACGGTTCATTGTGGCAACAAAGCTCTGTTTTGGTTGAGCAACAGGTCTTGAGTTCGTTAAATTTAACCATCGGTGATACCCTTAAAATAGGCGAAAAGGAATTCACCATTCACGATGAAATCATTACGGAGCCGGATCGACCACTCACCGCTTTTGGATTTGGTGCCAGAGTCATTATGCACAAATCAGACTTAGCAGCAACAGGCTTGGTTGGAAAAAAAAGTCGGGTCAATTATCGCATAGAAATAAAAACCTCAACAGAAGAGCAACAGCCCTTGTTCGATGAATTAAGCGCATTGATTACCCATAAAGAAATCCAAATAAAAACCGCCGAACAATCCAACACTTCTATCTCAAATTTAAGCCAAAACTTTTTGGTGTTTTTAAAATTATTGGTGATTGCTGTGATTGCCTTGTCTGCAATTGGTATCATGAGTATCGTGCGGGCTTTTGTGGCTAAACAGCAAAACACCAATGCCGTTCGCAGTGCATTGGGTGAGAAAAACTCAGATATTGTTCAATCTTACCGAGTGTTGTTCTTGTCTATGGCTTTTATTTCAGTGATTTTGGCTTGGTTGGCCAGTTTGTTGGTGATTGTTTTTGGCAAAGAAGCATTCTTGGCAATCTTGCCCAGCGACATTGTATTGACGATTCCCTTATTGAGTTTTTTAAAAGCAATCATCATTTCCCTTATCATGACAGGGCTCATGATTCATATTACACTTATAGGCATAAAACACATCAAGCCTGTTGCTGTTTTGCATAAGCATCAAAATCCACAATCAAAAGCCAAAACACCTTGGATTTGGCTGTTGGGTTCAGCTATTGGCATCTTGTTGTTAGTTTATTCTGAAATTAACTCCATTAAACTAAGCCTGCAAATATTTATTGCCTTACTGGTGATGTGGTTGTGTTTTGCCTTATTTACAAAGGTCTTGATGTGGACAATTAAATGGATGCTAGATAAGAACATTATTCACAATTGGAAAACCACCTTAGCGTTACAAAACATTTTTCGTAAAAACAACCAGTCAGCATTGTTTATCAGCACTATTGCCATGACCACCATGGTATTGGGCACCATTACTTTATTGGACAACTCTATTCAACAACAATTGATTTCCACTTATCCCGAAGATGCACCGAATTTTTTCCTACTGGATGTGCAAACCAATCAACAACAAGAACTGGATGAATTATTGGGTCAAAAGCTTACTTATTATCCCGTAGTCCGCGCCCGAATCAAATCGGTCAACGGCATAGAAACCGCCGAACTAAAAACCAAACTGGGTCGTTATGACAACATCGAGCGAATGTACAATCTCAGTTATGCCAACGCCCTATTGCCAACAGAGGAGTTGGATACAAGCCTTGAATCAGGGCAGTTGTTTGCCGACACAGGGGATGAAGTTCCTTTGTCTCTTCTAAGTAGTTTTGCCGAATTTCTACAAGTAGACTTGGATGATACAGTTACGTTTAATATCCAAGGAATATCCATCAAAGCAAAAATCACCAGTATTCGAAAAAGACTTAAACGTGGACCATCACCCTTTTTCTATTTTATATTTCCATCCGAAGTATTGGCCGAAGCGCCACAAATCCGTTTCGCCACTGCCAAGGTATCAGATAGCCAAAGAGTTGCCATGCAAACTCAAATCGCCAAAACCTTTCCGGGTATTACCACGCTTGATGGTGGCAGCATTGCCAAAAAACTTAAAGAGTTTGTCGATCAGCTTAAACAGCTGGTACAGATATTTACCGCCTTGAGTATCTTTGCGGGCTTGTTGATTTTCATTACTTCTTTGATCTCCACCTCGCAAGACAGATTAAGAGAAAGCTTTTATTACCGCATGATGGGCATGGTTTCTAAAGACCTGTTCAAACTCACACTCATTGAATTTTTATCCTTGGGTTTATTTGCTTTCGGAGTAGGTGCCTTGGTCGCCACCCTGCTTTCTGCGATAATCAGCAACAACTGGTTTAACCTTGACTTGGTTATTCCTTGGTCTGTGGTGATCGTTTCAAGCCTGATTATTATTATGTTACTGATTGTGATTAGCGTGATTTACAATAACCATGTTAAACGTTCTAAAGTTATAGAGTTTTTGGCAAGTGAATAGAAATGTTTTTTTTCTCGCAGAGGCCACCCTTCTCTATGTCATTCCCGCGAAGGTGGGAATTCAGTATTTAGAACTGATATTTTGAGCAAAGGAGAGGTTAAAAACTGTTTAGGTTTCAGTTTCTTTTGAGATAGATTTCCGCCTTCGCGGAAATGACGAAAAAATGATAGCTTCAGCCCCGTTATCCTCTAAACTTGATACGACTAAAGTCGCGGTTCCGATATGAGTATCAACCAATATTTTTCCACAGTTCAGTGAGAAAAAATCACAAACAAACCAAAACCCTAACGGCATTCATTTGCACAACCGCTTGAGACAGGGCTTTTAAGCTTTCGGCTTTTTGGGTTTGTAGGTGTTGGATTTCTTCGGTTCTGACATTGGGGTTGATTTTGCTTAGGTTTTCTAAGCGTAGGATTTCAGCGTCTAGTTCTTGTTCCACTTCTGTTTGAGCAGTTTTGATGAGTTCAGGCACCAAGCTTTCGGCCTTTTTTTCTATAACCGCTATTATTTTTTTTATTTCAGTGGCTTTCATTTTGATGACTTGTAAGGCGACATTCAAAGGCACAGAATCGTGGCTATTGGCAATAAATTTTGAGTCAATGGCTGCGGTGCGATTGATGAGTTTTTCATCGGCAATTAATCGAATTGAGTCAGCAGGCAAATAGCGCGACAATTGTAATGCCATATCAGCGGGTGCATGGAGATTAAACAAGGCTTCAACCATGATAGTTGATGGTGGAAGGCCGGTGTTTTTAAGTGTAATTAATGAGGCATTGCCTTTTTCTTCGGTGGCAATCATTTCCATAGATTCAATCACCATGGGGTGTTCCCAGCTTAAAAAGTGCAGGGTTTCATTGGCCAATGCGGTTTCTCGGTCAAAAGTGATGCTCATGCCATCTTCAATTAATCCAGGGAAGTGTGTTTTTAAGGATTCGCCTGGCCGGATGAGTTCTACATTACTGCGCAGTTCTTCATAGTCCACACCATAGCGGTCAAACATGCGGTGCATAAACCGCAGGCAACTGGTGTCATTTTGTAGTTCCGCGGTTTGTAATAGTTGTTCAGCAATAAAAGGGCGGCAGGAGTTGTATTCCAACAATCGATCACGGCCCTTTTGAAATTCTTGATTCGCTTGATTGGTTAATGTTTGTGTGTGTTCGACAAAGTCTGCAAAACTTTGTTCGTCTGACATGTTTATTTTTTCAATAAGTTCTGTTTTGAGTTGATTAAATATTGAAAAAGCAGCCGGACAAGTCTGGGCAAACGCATTGAGGCCTTTGTGGTACCAGTTGAACAGTTTTTCACTTGCTGTGTCTTTGAAATAGGGCACATGAATGTGTATGGTGTGTTCTTGACCGATTCGATCTAAGCGGCCAATTCTTTGTTCAAGCAAATCGGGATTAAACGGCAAGTCAAAAAAGATGACATGGTGGGCAAATTGGAAGTTACGTCCTTCGGAACCAATTTCTGAACACAATAGGATTTGCGCACCTTTTTCTAAATCAGCAAACCAAGCTGCAGCCTTGTCTCTTTCGATTAAACTCAAATCTTCGTGAAAAACCGCGGCATGAATGCCTTGCTTAACACGTAAACTTTCAGCAATGTCCAATACAGTTTGTTTGTTTGAGGCGATTAGCAGTATTTTTTTATCGTTTAAGGCATCAATTTTTTCAGACAACCAAGGCAAACGAGTATCCAATTTCGTCCAGTTATCAAAGCTATCTATGCGTTCGGGGGTCAATTGTATGCCGATATCCTGTTTGCTGGCATCGTCATAGCAATTTTCCAAAGCGTATTTGTGCAGTTTTCTTTTGGGAAAACCCTTGATTGCAGAACGGGTGTTTCTAAAAAGCAACCGGCCTGTCCCATGTTGATCTAATAGCTGTTCAATTAACTGTTGTTTGATGGTTTGTTTTTGCTCGTCTTCAATATTGCCCTCAAATAAGCCATCAATTAGTTCTATATCCTTGTCTTCGCTGAACATTTTAACCGTATTTTTGTGTCCCGTTTTGGTCATGTCTTTGTCTGAGCGCAAAATATCGATGGCATTGACGATAGATTGATAGTTATGTTCTTCTTCAATAAATTTTTCATAACTGTTAAAACGATTCGCATCTAACAACCGCAAACGGGCAAAGTGACTTTGTTTGCCCAGTTGTTCGGGTGTAGCAGTTAACAGTAAAACGCCGTTGATGGCACTAGCAAGGCTTTCTACCAAGTCATATTCAGGGCTAACCGTTTGTTCTGACCATTTGAGGTGGTGCGCTTCATCCACCACCAACAAACCCCACTGTGTATCTAAAGCCTGCTGTGCTCGCGCTGGTCTTTTGAGTAAAAATTGTAAAGGCACAATCGCTAACTGGCTGCTTTCAAACGGTGTGGCAAAACTCGATGATTCTTCAATGCCTTGGCATTGGTCTTCACTATACACACTAAAATGTAAATTGAACCGTCTAAGCATTTCCACCATCCATTGGTGTGTTAGGCTTTCTGGAACAATAATCAATATGCGCTTGGCACGGTTTTTTAACAATTGTTGATGAATGATCAATCCTGCTTCTATGGTTTTGCCCAAACCCACTTCGTCGGCAAGCAAAACTCTGGGTGCAAAGCGTTTGGCAACGCTGTGAGCAATATACAGTTGGTGTTTTAACAAAGAGGTGCGACAACCCAATAGTCCATAAAGCAGGTTTTGTTGACATTCATTGCGTTTGGAAATCGCCAGCTGACGTAAATTGAACCATTTATTGGAGTCCAAATGGCCAGAAAACATTCGTTCAACAGGACGGTCTAGCTTAATGGTATCGGCAATTTCTGTTTCAGGCAACAACACATCGTCGCCCTTTTCATCAACGCCTTGGTATATTGCCAATCCATTGAGTTCTTGAATAGATTCTACAGTTAATGTCCAGCCGGCCTTGGCAGGAATTTTATCGCCAATGGCAAACACAATGCGTGATATTGGGGCATTGTCTTTGGCATAAATTCGAGATTCATTGACCGCATTAAACACCAGCTTGACCATGCGGTGGTTGGTTTCTTCTACACTGCCAAGACCTAACTCCTGTTCGGTTTGGCTGATAAAGCGTTGACCTTTTATAAACTCAAATGATGTTTTCATGCAGTATTTCGAATGATGGTTTTTAAAACATGTTTATCATAGCTAAAAATACAATACTTGCTAGGGATTAATCGAGTTTATTTAAAATAACAGCTATTGATAAAGACTCAATACCAACTATAATCTGTATTGTTTATCAATAGGCCAACAAAATATGAAAAATCAGGAATCCAGCAATAAGGGAGTTAATTACTCTCCTTGGGAAAAAGCCTTCGATAAAATATTAACACCATTTGAGGAGTTTATACATCGCCAAACCACCAGCAGTTTATTGTTGATGGCAACAGCTACCATTGCTTTGGTTATGGCAAATACTGGATGGTCAGAGTTGTATTTTCACTTTATCCATACCCCAATTGGTTTTAATTTTGGTTCTTACGGCATAGAAAAATCTTTGCAACATTGGGTTAATGATGGGCTGATGGCTCTGTTTTTCTTTGTTGTTGGTTTAGAACTGAAAAGAGAAATTCTTGTTGGAGAGTTGGCCTCACCTCGCAACGCCATGTTACCCATCATGGCTGCTATTGGTGGAATGACTGTTCCTGGGTTGTTTTATTATACAATTAACCCTGGTGGCGATGCTTCAATGGGTTGGGGAATTCCCATGGCAACAGATATTGCTTTTGCAATAGGGGCTTTGGCTCTGTTGGCAAATAGAGTGCCAAAAACATTGATCACCTTTTTAGTGGCTTTGGCAATTGTGGATGACTTGGGCGCTGTGGTGGTTATTGCTTTATTTTATACTGAACAAATTGTATTTCAGGCGTTGGTTTTTGCAGGGGTTGTTTTGGTGGTTTTAGTTGCGATGAATTTGTCTGGAATTCGTCAACCCGTACCGTATTTTTTATTGGGTTTGTTAATGTGGGTTTTTCTATTAAAGTCGGGTGTACATGCGACATTGGCTGGTGTGTTGACAGCTTTTACTATTCCTGCAAAACCCAAATATGACCCTTGTAGATTTAGCGATAAAGTGAAACAATTAATGGTTAGTTTTGATGCAAGTCACCACCCAGACAAAGACATCATGACCAATGAAGAGTTGCGAGCAGTTGTTCAAACCTTAGAAAATGGCGTACACAAAGTAGAAACACCTTTGCAACGGCTTGAGCACAGTATGCATATGCCGGTAGCATTTTTGGTTATTCCGGTTTTTGCGTTTATTAATGCAGGTATTCCTCTTAATTTTTCAGAAATGGGTGAAACCTTAATGCATCCTGTGACTTTGGGGGTTCTGACAGGACTGGTTTTGGGTAAATTTATTGGTATTGTTGGCATGTGTTGGCTTACTCTTAAATTGGGCATGGGGCAGTTGCCAGCAGGCACCAAGTTTAGTCAAATTGCAGGTGTGTCATTGTTGGCAGGAATAGGCTTTACCATGTCGATATTCATAGCAGAACTGGGTTTCGTTGGACAGGCAGAAAATTTGCTGATGGCAAAAACAGGCATACTTGTAGCATCTGCAGTAGCAGGAATAGTAGGCTATGTTTGGTTGTTATTGGTAAGCGAAAAAATTAATCAGACCTAACACCAATTTGTTGATAGTTAAATCCCAACTTTTGCATGCGATCTTTATCAAACTGGTTTCTTCCATCAAAAAATAAATTGGTTTTCAAGTTGTTTTTAATTCTTTCAAAGTCTGGGCTTCGGAACTCTAACCATTCGGTGATTAAGATTAAGGCATCGGCACCTTTTAGTGCTTGGTATTTTTCATCCATGTAAGCAACACTGTCATTGCCTTTTAAATAATGGTTTTTGGCTTCTGCTCTGGCCTTTGGGTCATAGGCTTGGATCTTTGCACCACGTTTGGTCAGTTCATTGATGATGGTAATGGCTGAGGCCTCTCGCATATCATCGGTTCCAGGTTTAAAAGCCAAACCCCAAACGGCAAATATTTTCCCCTGTAAATTTCCCCCAAATTGTTTGATGACTTTGTTTGAAATGATATGCTTTTGAGCTTTATTGACAAGCTCAACCGCATCCAGTAAATTTGGTGTATATCCATAATCTTTGGCAGTTTTTGCCAGAGCCTGTACATCTTTTGGAAAACAACTGCCCCCATAACCACAACCGGGATAGATAAAACTATAGCCAATTCTGTCATCGCTGCCGATGCCATTACGCACCTTGTTGATGTCGGCTCCAACTAGTTCACAGATATTGGACATTTCATTAATAAAAGATATTTTAGTCGCTAACATGGCATTGGCCGCATATTTTGTCATTTCTGCACTGCGCACATCCATGGAAATTAGACGATCGTGGTTTTTCATAAAAGGAGCATAAAGTTCACGCATTATGCTTAATGACTTTTCACTGTTTGCTCCAACCACAACCCGGTCTGGAAACATAAAGTCATCAATAGCAGCTCCTTCCTTTAAAAATTCAGGGTTGCTAACCACATCAAAAGAGGCCTTACAGTTTCTTTTGTCGAGTTCAGTTTGCACTACCATCTTTACTTTATCGGCTGTTCCCACAGGCACAGTAGATTTGTCTACAATAACAGTATAGGACTCTATATGTTTGCCAATACTTTTTGCCACAGACAAAACATACTGTAGATCTGCACTGCCATCTGCTCCCATGGGAGTACCTACAGCAACAAAGACCAGTTGGGCTTCTTTTATTGTATTATTTAAATCTGTTGAAAACTGTAACGATCCCTTTTTTGAATTCTCAATAATTAAGTCTTCAAGTCCTGGTTCATAAATAGGTACAATGCCTTGAATTAAATTTTTAATTTTTTGTTGATCTATATCTACGCAAGTAACTGTATTGCCCATTTGTGCAAAACATGCACCGCTAACAAGCCCTACATAGCCTGAACCAATTATTGTAATCTTCATAAAGTGTGTTGTTAATGTTTAGTAATTCATATTAAACCATCACATACCATAAGTCACGCATGACTAATGGCACTATTTATTTTTCTTTAAAATTGATATTATAATAACAAGTCAACTAATCAAAGAGGAATAAACAATGGCAAGTCAAAGCAATAAAAGTAAAGTAGAATCAAAACCAGAAACAACAAAAGAATCTGCAGACAGCAATTCCGAAACTTTTAGCCGGGTTTTTTATACTGTTTTACTGGCCTTAATAGGTTGGGTGGCACTTTGGGTATTTAGTTTTGTGGTCATTATTCAATTTGGATTTTTACTCATCACAGGGCAAGTTAACACCAACTTAAAGGGCTTTAACAAAGAAGTAGGTCTATATTTATTTGACATTATTAAATTTTTGTCTTTCCAGTCAAACGAAAAGCCTTTTCCTTTTAGAGACTGGCCGTATGACGAAAATACAAATAAACAAAATAAAACTGAACTAAATGACGCAGAGGTCGTCAAAGCTAGTAAATAAAGACAATTTATTTTTTTCATTTTACTCCCTCCTTTAGGTTCCGGGGTTTTTACCCTCCCTTACAACTCTTTCCTCGGAACCGCTTTTTTTCAAAAGATATTACTGTAGTAGTCTAAAAACTCTTCATTATAAAATATTCACTGACATTCGTCTGCTCAGGTTTCAAGCCTTGATTAGGAAACTTTCTAAAGCAACCTAAACTTGAAAAAACGATATATAACATTCTACATTTTCAACGTTTATTTACATGGTTGTTAAATAATTTTTAAGGCAATTTGACCTTTACAAAACAGCTAGATTTCCATCTCTATAAGTATTTTGTTGATAGCTCCTTCAATAAGAGAGTCAAACCCATACTTAAAGATTTTAAATTTTTCTCTGTCTAGCTCATAAAGTTTTTCTTTGGGAAAAGCATGTATAACAGACTGTTTTATTTTAGTAACAGTGCCAACTTTATGTAAAGATTTGGCATCTACTAAATGGGCCTTGATTACGACATATTTAAAAGTCGTTGAACTTCCAAAAAGATATTTTCTTTTAAGACCAAAACCTTTGTGCTCTTTATAAATATCATCCCAATAATAAACACCATCAGTCACAAGCAACACAAATTGACAATTGTATTCTAGTGCAACTTTTGAGATGGTTTCTATTTCCCCGTTTAATTCGAATTCTTCAACGTTGAATTTTTTGTCTCCTTTATATGGGATGAAATGTGCACCATATGTTTTGTTGCTTAAAGATTCTAAAATAGTTTTACATGACTCTACACATTAATCCTGTTTCATGCTTTTGGTTCTCATGATTTGAGAATCCACTGGCTTAAACTAGCGTTTTCAAAGGTTAAAGGTGACACATGCAACAAGAAAATATTAGCTTTTATGATTGGCAACAAAA
>JAJRQG010000059.1 GCA_024280395.1 Gammaproteobacteria bacterium
GGTGGTGACTAATACCACTGCAGCAGGGTCAAGGTTTGCTGATTGGCATTTGATGTCAAAGAATTTTTCTGCCCCCAAATCAAAACCAAAACCGGCTTCAGTGATTGCCCAATCGGAATAATGCATCGCCATTTTGGTCGCCACAACCGAGTTACAGCCGTGGGCAATATTGGCGAAAGGGCCGCCATGAACAAAAGCAGGGCAACCTTCTAATGATTGCACAAGATTGGGGTGAATGGCATCGTTCAACAAAGCCATTAGAGCACCTGTAAAGTCTAATTGTTTTACATATACAGGTTCATTGTCATGGTTATAACCCAATAGAATTCTATCTAATCGTCTGCGCAAATCATCATTATCATTGGCCAAGCACAAGATGGCCATGATTTCTGATGCGGCGGTGATATCGAAGCCTCCTTCGCGAGGAACACCCTGAAATTTACCACCCAAACCCAAAACGATTTGTCGCAAACTTCTGTCATTCATGTCCATAACACGCCGCCAAACAATGCGTCTGGGATCTATATTGAGTTTATTGCGGTGATAGATGTGATTGTCTAACATTGCCGAGATCAGATTGTTGGCAGAGGTGATGGCATGAAAATCACCGGTAAAATGTAGGTTGATGCGACTGGCAGGTACAATTTGTGAATAACCGCCACCTGTTGCTCCGCCTTTTATGCCCATGCAGGGTCCAAGTGAAGGTTCGCGCAATGCCAAACAAACCGATTCACCCAATTGTTGCATTCCCTGTGCCAGACCGATAGAGGTGGTGGTTTTGCCTTCGCCTGCCTTGGTGGGGGTAGTGGCTGAAACCAAAATCAATTTATTGTTTTGCCTACTAGGACGTGCTTGTTTTAATGCATCTAGATGTACTTTTGTTATTTCTTTGCCATAGGGCATAAGAAACTGTTCTTCTATCTGCATTTGATTGGCGATTTGAGAAATGGGCTTTACAGCAGTTTGTTTGGCAATCTCACTATTTGACAGCATTTTATATTTCCATGGTGTTTTATTGCGGTGAATTTTAACACAGTTGAAAATATTCAAATTGTCGCAAATCAAGTATGTTATCATTATGTTCTTTGAAATTAGTGAGAACAGCGATGATTCAACTTTTTGGATTTGGTAGGAATTTGGGATTAATTGATGCAAGCCCCTTTGTAGCTAAAGTGCATACATTTTTAAGAATGGCAAGGCTTGAGTATACAACCATTAAGGGACAGCAAAATTTAGGGAAATCACCTAAAAACAAACTGCCTTTTATCGAAGACGGCAATGATAAAATAGGTGATTCTCGTGCGATTATTGAGTATTTAACAAAAAAATATGCGTTGCAGCTGGATTCACATTTAAGCCCTGAAGACAAAGCGAATGCTTATTTAATTGAAAAATCTTTGGATGAAAATTTATATTGGTGTATGGTTTGGTCGCGCTGGATTCATGATGATTCTTGGAAAGTTGTCAAGCCTGAATTTTTTAAAGGCATTCCTTTTCCATTGTCTGCCATTGTTCCTAGCATACTGCGAAAGAAAGTCAAAAAATCATTGTATGCTCAAGGCATGGGTCGGCATACGCAATCAGAAATAGTAGAAATTGCCAACCAATCATTTAACGCATTGTCAGTATTATTGGGCGATAAAGCCTATTTTTACGGGAACAAAGTTTCAACCTTTGATGCATCAGCTTATGCTTTTATTTCATCCTTCACCCATGCCAAATTGGACAATAAAATCAATAAAACGGCCAAGAGTTATAGTAACCTAGTAACGTATGTTGACAATATAAAACAGCAGTATTTTCAGCAATGATATTTGAAATCATTAAAGCAGTGCTGCTTGCAGGGTTTCCTATCGCCTTGATTTCCTATTATTTAATCACTTTAACCAGCAAAAAAACTCAGCTCAAATCTACCAATGCTAAACAACTTAAAGAAGAATTAAAAACCATTGAAATTAAGCATGATATGCAAGAACCTTTCTGGCAAAGCATGTTACAAAAGAAATTTATTAAATTTGGCGGGGGTTTTTATGGCATTCTTACCTTAATTACTTATTTGCACATTGAAATTTATCAATTGATACGGTTTGTTGGGAATTTCTCTGGGTTTGAAGGCATGTTTGAATCTGGAATATTGCGCTTTATCATTGGTTTGGTTATCGAGGCGGTGATGAATCTTGTGACTGCTTTTATGTGGCCTGTTTATTGGTCAGAATTTTTGCCCATTGGTTCTTTGTGGGTATGGTTGATTGTCGCCATTGCGGCACATACATTAGCGACAAGATATGCTCTATCTAAAAACCTCAATAACAGCCGGTAACTCTTTGTACAATATAAAAGTTGCCATTACCATGAGAAAATAGGCAAAGTATTTTTTTAGCTGTTCTTGGGGAATTTTGTTACACAAATAATTGCCAACAAAAGTGCCGATGATGCCAATAACCGAAACCAAACCAAGCGTGTTCCAGTCCAGTTGTAAATTCTGCTGATTTAAAACATCTAAATATTTGTAAAAACCCGAATAGGACTTCATGGCAATAATGATTAAGCTGGTGGCAACGGCGTTGCGCATCTTTAGACCGCCCAAAAGCACCAAAGCAGGAACGATTAAAAACCCTCCCCCGACGCCAACGATACCAGTGATAACACCGACAATTAAACCATCTATGGCAATTTTAAACAGGTGCCTTTCGCCAGTATTGGTGTTTATGCTGGGTTTTCGCATCATCCATGCAGCAGCAATCATCACAAATGCAAATAAAACCAATTGTACAATACCGGGAATGTACGCGGCGATCCAAGCCCCCAAATAAGTACCAATCATTCCTGGGAAACCAAATAAAACAACGGTTTTCCAATCAATTAATTTTGCCCTTAAATAGCCAAGTCCACCTGCCAGAGCAATGGTGCCAACGATGGCCAGAGAACCCGCAATGGCGACTTTTTCATCTTGTCCAAAAAGATACACCAACACAGGAACGGTAAGGATAGATCCGCCTGAACCCATTAAGCCCAAAGACAAACCAATTAATGCTGCACCTATCCAACCCAGTATCATAAGAATTACAATTGATTAAATTAGAGTATTCTAATATAATAGTACATCATTTCACAATAAGTCATTACATTGAATCACAAAGTAAAAAGTTTTTATCACAATTATACCTATACTTGGACGCACTTGGTCATTTGCAACAAAACCAATAGCGCGGTTTTGATTGACCCTGTTCTTGACTATAACCCCAATAATGCCAATACATCAACTGAATTTATTGATGAAATTTTGTCTTATGTTTCAAATAAAAACATCAAACTAATGTATGTTATGGAAACCCATGCACATGCTGATCATCTGACATCTGCGGTTCACGTTCATAAAAAAACGGATGCCAAAATTGCCATTGGACAAAAGATTTTAAGCGTTCAACAAGCTTTTAAAAAAGTATTTAACTTGGGAGAAGAGTTCCAAGCGGATGGCTCACAATTTGATGAATTATTAGAAGATGGAGATGCTTTATCTTTTGGTGAATGCCAGATAATTGCCATGCATACTCCTGGACACACCGATGACAGCATGAGTTATATTATTGGAGACAGTGTGTTTATCGGTGATACCTTGTTTTCCCCTGATTATGGTTCTGCGCGCTGTGACTTCCCTGGAGGGGATGCAAAAAAATTGTATGATTCAATCCAGAAAATCTATGCCTTGGGTGAAAATAAAAAGTTATACCTCTGTCATGACTATCCACCCGAAACCCGCCAACCCCGAGCTTGGTTTTCTTCATCAGACCAACAACAACTCAACAAACACCTCAGCAACGCCTCTAAGGAAGAGTTTGTTTCTATGCGCAACAACAGGGACGCAACCCTCAATCAGCCACGCTTAATTATTCCGTCTATTCAAGTTAATATAGCCGCAGGACATTTTCCAGAACCAGAATCTAATGGACATGTTTACCTAAAAACACCCGTAAACCTTTTAAGTAAAGGCTCTTAAGGAGCCTCTGAAAACAGAATGATCTCAGCTTTCCTTAAAAGTATGCTGATAAATTCTCTATTTTTCAGGGGTTCTTTAATGTGTTTATGATAAGATTGCACTTTTAAAAAACCACCAGCCTCGTACCTATTCCAATGAAATTCACCCCCTCTTTATTAATACTTTTTTTGCTTGTTTCCTGTTCGAATCAAGAACCTGAACAAAAACAAGAAACAAACAAAGACCAAGTGAGCGAACAAACTGGCAAGCACCTCGTCAAAGCAGCCCATTATTTTGCCGATGCCTGGCCCAAGACTTTTTGGCAAGAGTTTGAACAAGGAAAAGTTGATGCCGATTTAAAACAAATCAAACAAGATGGTTTTAATACCGTTGTTTTGGTTTTACCGTGGGTGGGTTTTGAATTAAATTTTAAAAACAATGAAACCACCAGCAATATGAAAATGTATCAGAGGCTTGGGTATTTATTGGATAAAATCAAACAAAACAAGCTTGGTTATATGTTGCGCTTGGGTTTTCCCCATGATTATTCGCCCAATACAGGCACTTCAATTGTTGAAGTGTGTAGCAACATGTACGAAGACCCACAGCAACAAAACAAATGGAAAAACTTTCTTAAAAAAGTAAAACAAGTAACCGATGAAAATTCACAAAATTTAGTAGGCATCTTGGTTTCTTGGGAAGATTTTTGGTGTCCGCATTTTATTTTTCCTCTCCTTGATGAGTCTCGCCGCAAACAATTGGCACAAAACATCGGTTATTCCCAATGGCTGATGCAAAAGGACCCTACTGTTTTAAAAGTAATACTGGGCAAGAATAATTTAAGCAAAGAAAATATCATGATTCCCAAAAAGGATGAAGCAGCTTATTTTTATTACATAGAATTTATTGATCAAAAGTTTGAAGAACTGGTGCTGGATTCAACACGTTCAATATTCCCACAAACAGCCATGGAAATTCGCATAGACAAAGATCCAGTAAAAAGTATAAAAGGAGAAAATATTTGGGTGGGTCACAAACTGTATTTTGATGAGAAAAATCACCGCGGTACCTATTGGGCCCCTTTTTGGGGGGCGGACAATCAAGGTGAAAAACTGTCATTAAAACAAGCCTTGTTTAATTTCGAGTATTTTTTAAACTATGTTACCGACAATGGCAAATCCACCCATCACGTCATTGAGCAATTTAATTTTACCGATAACACCCCTTACTTTCCCAACCATGCCTCTCTGAATGAAAATGAAGTCGCTGAATTTTTAATCCAATCGGCAGATTTATTGAAAAAGTATTCTAGTGGTTACGGCGTTTGGGCATACCGTGATTATGCCGACAATGCCTTGTATAATGCTTCTTTTGAATTTGAATTAAGTGGTTGGCAAACTCAAGGGGAGCTAACAATCATCAAAGGCGAAGGTGACAATCAATTGTCCATGCATAAAAACAGTTCGATTGCACAAAGTTACAATCCACATGCCCGGCATATGCTAGCAACCAGTTATCAACGATTAAACTTGTGTTTAAACTCGGAAGGACAAGGGGAAATTGATGTGTTCGCCAACCAAGAGTTAATCGCCAATGCCTTGTTAGACAGAGGCAGCAACTGCATTAAACTGCCAGCAGAGAAATTGGTGTCGGAAAAGCAAGTCACTTTTCAAATCACCGCCAATAGCGATCTCACCATTGATGAACTCAAGCTTTACGGTTTTGTACAACGCCTGAATGTATACAATGAGTTCAACAAAGCAGCCATGCACCTAAAAGCAGTTAAGCAATTAAATCAAGAACTGGACATGCCTTAATGATCTGGGGGAAGCCAAAAAAAGTCATTAAGAATACTTTGTTTATTCTAAGTTTGCTGTCTTTGGTGGGCTCAATTGTTTGGTTGTCTGTGTATTATATTTGGAACAATCGACCAGAGTTGGTTAATCAATACGATAAAGACATGCCAGAAGTTTATGCCAATCAAATTGACCGGTTAATGACCAGAACCCACAAAGGCAAATCGCCGGAAGATACTTTTCAACGGTATCAACAACTGGCAAATTCATTAAAGGGCACAACCACACTACACAAGTTTTATGATGTGTTTAGTGAAAACCAAATAACAATGATTGATTTTCTTATGGCCAATGAGCGAATTGAAGAAGCCAAAAAATTGGCAAAGAAATGGCAAGAAGATTACCCTTATGATTTTAATGCTAAATTCAAGTATGCTGAAGTATTGGCCAGTTTAGATGTTGAACTCGCTATTGATTATTTCCAACAACTTTACAAAAGCCACAAAGATATTTTTGAGGTCAATCAAAGCTATGTTGCTTTGTTGCTAAAACAAGGAAGATTTAATCAAGCCCTTGAAATTGCTGAGTATTCTAAGACTCAAAATAGAAAACAAACCGATGTTAAATTTCATTTTTACTATGCTGATGAATTGCACCCCAAATACGGTGAAAAAAGCAAAGTTTTTGTTCCTGCGATTGAAACATCAAAACAACACTACCTAGTTAAGTTTAAACTAAAACCTCAGGGAATAAACAAACTCAGGTTTGATGTGGATCGTTTATTATTGGGCTCAACAATTACCAACCTATCTTTTAATATCAAAGCCCCAAACATGGCGTTTTCTAAAATTCCTTATAAACCACTGCGTCACTTAGCACTTTCTAACGGTCTTTTAACCATTCAGGGCAAAGACCCCTATGTACAAGTGTTACTTCCTGATGAGTTAATTGGCAGCAATCAAGAGTTACAAATTGAAGCCAATATTGGCATTGAATTCAAAAAACCTTTGGTATTGGATGCAATCACACAACACCAAGATTGGCGGGTTAATTGTTCAGGAAATCTAGAGTTCCAAAAAGACAATGAACAGTCTTTCTCCTTGTCTATGCTTGGGGAAAAATACACCAGCAACTCCCATTTATTCCAATCCAGTTGTCAATACATCAAAATCCAATTTCCATTACAGCAAAATTTTACTTTCAGCCAACTAAAGATAAAATCAGCAGCGCAAGAATCGTTAAATGAAAAAATGGTTTCATTAAATGGCATCAAACAAAACAAAGATGGCTTTTATGTGGTTTTTGCAGAGAATCCTTTTGTGGTATTGGAGGTCAATCAAGACACAGCACTTAATGACTTTAAAATTCAGATGGTACTCGGAAACAAACGAGAGGCTCAGTTATGAAGAAATTCATCACCTTGAGTTTAATCATCACTCTGCCTATCAATATTCTCGGATTGATTTGGGCCAACAACACAAAATCCACTTACAATTTATTGGAAAAATTTGAGTTAACTCTCGCCAAAGGCGCCAAGCTACACAGAATTGGCATATCTGAATTTGTTAATTTAAAATACCAAGTTCAAGCCTTGTTGGGCATCGAAAAGAAAACCGATTTGGCCTTAATTTTACCCAACAAAAGCATCAATGCATTAAATGCTGATTTGCCGTTAAGTGGAACGGACTACAAAAAAAAGGCCTTACTGATTCTTGACAACAAGGCACTAAAGGGCAAAGTAAAATTGAGAGGAGACCACTATTATCACTGGGGATTTGCTAGAAAATCTTGGCGTTTTAAAACGGCTAAAAACAGTATTTATGACGGAATAAACAAGTTCAATATTATTATTCCCAAAAGCGTGGATATGTCGCTCAATCATTTGTCCTACAAACTAGCCAAGGCCATGGGCTTACTGGCTCCTGACAGTCGGTTGGTAGAATACTCAGTTAATGGTCACTACAAAGGTCCGCGTTTATTGGTGGAACAGGTCGATGAAAGTTTTTTGCGTAAAAATAACCGCATGCCCAACGACATTTACAAAGGCGATAATATTGGACAGAATAAATTTCTTGGCATCGATGTATTGTTATTTGACAATGCCAGTATTTGGGAAAAGGCGTCCTATAATAACCATTATGAGGCCAACTCTCTTTACCCCTTAGAACAGTTTTTGGATGAAAGCAATACCGGCTCTTCCCAAATAATCGATTTAAAGCAATTCGCCACCATGGCAGCTTATATCGATTTAACAGGCAGTTTCCACCATGACAGAACCCATAATTGGATTTTATTGTACGACAATTATTTAGAAAAAATGCAGCCGATTATTTGGGATTCCATTGGTTGGGCAAAACACACCATCAATTTAAACCATCATAATATTGCCACATCAGAACTATTTTTAAAATTGTATTTAAATTATGATTTTATTCGCGAAAAACAAAAGGCTTTAAAGCGTTTTTATATAAATAATAGGGTTGAATTTAATACAACCATCATGCAAACTCTCAATCAGACTAGGCGAATAATTAAAGACAACCATTTTATGTTTAAATTGGACAGAGTCTATTATGATGAAAAAAGAGCATTGGCTTATATCGACCAGTTTGAAAACGAAATATTGAACCGTTTTGATAGTATTAAGGATTTTTTCCTGGGAGACGTTGATGAACAAGACTATCAATTTGCCATCCTAAACAATACCCTGCGCTTATCTATTGCGGGAAACAAACCCATTAAATCAATTCAGGTTCATTTAAAGAATCAACGCACCATTAAAAAAGTCCAATTGTCCTATTTGCATGGTAAACACAAAATCAACAAAGATATTTCATCATCCATTCAACAGGAAAATAAATCCATTGGCATCAACCTAGGGTTATTGCCCAATACCAAACAAGCCGATTCATTTAAAGGCACAAAAAAAATAGTTTTTCACACCGCCACCTATGATTTAGAATTGGATGGCATAAATTCGGAAGACATTCAGGGCGTCTCGTTTACTTTTGATAACTTAGAACAACAAAGCATCGAGGTTAAACGAGTAGATGCAATCGAATTGATACCTTTCGATGCCCGCATTCGGAACATCATCCCTGAATCACCACAATTCAATACCTTACAATGGTCGGGAGAAAAACACTTCTCAGGCTTCAACCTGATATCCGATGACATCATTATTGAAAAAGGCACAAAGCTGATTTTTGACCAAGGAGCAACCCTGAAGGTGTTGGGCAAAGTCACAGCCATTGGAACACACGATGAACCGATTGTTTTTCAAGCCAAAAATTCGAGTGAACCTTGGGGTGCTTTTGCTTTAAAAGATGAACGCGCCAATGGATCGGTATTCAAATATGTGGTTTTCAAAGATGGCAGCGGAGACAAGGGCAAATTGTATGAATACACCGCCATGTTTTCTGTACACAATGTAAAAAACTTATTGGTGGAGAATACTGACTTCTATGACAGTAAACTCACCGATGATTCGGTACATGTTATTTATTCAGATGTGGTGTTTAGAAACTGTAAATTTGTGCGTGCCTTATCTGATGCCTTGGATGCTGATATTTCTACAATATTGGTAGATAACTGTGCGTTTATTGATTCTGGGAATGATTCTATTGACTTAATGACCAGTAAAGCAGTGGTCATTAATAGCAAGTTTATCCGCTCTGCTGACAAAGCCATTTCAATTGGTGAAGGCAGTCAACTGCTTGCCATCAACAACTTAATTGAAAACAGCGAAATCGGCATGCAAAGCAAAGACACCTCGCTTGCTTATATTTACAATACCACATTTGTTGGCAATAAAAAAGCCGTAGATGCCTATCACAAAAATTGGCGTTATTCCCAAGGAGGCACAATCAACGTCGAAAATTGTGTCATGCGTAACAATATTGAAAATGCCACTGTTGGCAAAAAATCCAAGGTCGTGTTAAATAACTGCCAAATTGATACTGTCGATAATTTTGATAGGAAATCCATCAGGAAAGGTAAAATTGTGACCAGCAAAGACAATGTAATTGAGAGTGAGTTCGAAGATGCTTTTTTTGAAAAACACGCGGAATTGATTCGCAGTGATGTTGGAGGGTTTTATGACTAATCAAGCCAAAAAAAGCATACAAGAAAACTTTTTGCGTTATGAATTTAAATATATTTTGAATGATGAGTTAAAAATAGCGGTTGAAAGTGAACTGTCGCATTTTATGCAATTGGATCGGTTTGTCGAACGCTTTGACAATAAAAAATATTTGGTGCGCAGTCTGTACTTTGATGATCCTTTTTATACTTTTTATTATGAAAAAACCGATGGCTTAATGCATAGACAAAAGTTTAGAATAAGAACTTACTCATTAAAATACGATGAGAACGTCCCTATCATGTTAGAGTTAAAAGGTCGGTACAATAACTTTGTTTACAAAAACCGCACTGAAATTGCCCACAACCAAGACATTATTCATGATGCTTTTTTGTTGACCGATAATATCATCAAGAAAAAAGACAACAATGTGCTAGACCAGTTTACCTATGATCGTTTTAAAAAGAACATTAACCCCGTCATGTTGATTGATTATCAACGCAGAGCTTATCAAAGCAAATACGATTATGAGTTTCGCATCACTTTTGATGGTGAACTTTATGGCACACATACCACAGACTTGTTTCCAAAGAATGATGTAAAAAAACGCAAATTGATCGATGGATATACCATAATGGAAGTCAAGTTCCGCAAACATGTGCCGCAGTGGTTCCACAGAATAATGATAAAATATCAACTGACAAGAGTATCTATCTCTAAGTACTGCACCGGAATGGAAGCCACCAATTTAATCGAAAACTTAGATGATTAGGTTTTAACCACGGAGAACACGGAGAACATAGAGAAAGGATAGATAAATGATAGGAAATAAATATAATGAGCTGTCAAAAAAGATAATTGGTGCGGCTATTGAAGTTCATAGAACGCTGGGCCCTGGATTATTAGAATCCACTTATCAAAAATGCTTGGTACAAGAGTTAACTATTCAAAATCTATATATTGAAACGGAGAAAGAAATAGCAGTTCATTACAAAGGAATTAATTTGGATTGTGGTTATAGAGCAGATATAATTGTGGAGCACAAAATAATACTTGAGTTAAAAAGCGTATCGTCTTTAACAAATATTCATGAAGCACAAATCATGAGTTATATGAGATTAGCAAATATTAAAAAAGGACTTTTAATCAATTTCAATGTTCGACTATTAAAAGAAGGACTAAAAAGCTTTGTTCTTTAAAACCTATCATTAAAATATGATATAAATATACAATAGAAACTAAAAAACCAACACCTCTGAGACCTCTGTGTACTCTGTGGTTAAAAGAAATAAGAGAAAACAATGGAAAATCAAATTTTAGATGCCTTAAGTGGCAGTTTCAACTACTCGATAGTCGAGGTCATCATCAATTCGTTGGTGGCTTTTGTACTGAGCATGGTTATTGCTTATACCTATAGAAAAACCCATCAGGGACTGTCTTACTCACAATCTTTTGTTCTGACTATCATATTTATCACCATTATCATTGGCTTTGTCATGATGGTCATCGGTAACTCACTGACACGAGCTTTTGCTTTGGTTGGTGCTTTGAGCATTATTCGATTTAGAACCGTGGTTAAGGACACCAAAGACACCGCCTATATTTTCTGGGCGTTGGCTGTTGGTATGGGTGCAGGCACTGGCAACTATTTTATCGCCTTATATGCCACACTATTCATGAGTATTGTTGCTTGGATTTTATACAAATTTAATTTTGGGGTACAACGTTCCAGTGATTTTATCTTGCGTTTTTACTTTGACAAAACCACAGATGAAGATGGCTATGTTAACTACATCAACAAACACTCAGACAACAATGCTCTACTACATATGGAGCCATCCGGCGATGATGAAACTCTCTATTTAACCTTTGATATTTCCCTCAAAGAAGAAGTCAATATGAACGAATTTTTAGCAGAGTTTTCTAAAATCAAAGGCATCAGTGAAGTGGTGTTGGTCAGTGCAAAAAATGACATTACTTATTAACATTAGACAATCGTCATTCCCGCGCAGGCGAGAATCCATCACACTGTTGTTGCTGATTATATTTTGCATAAACGCATCGGCCAAAGAAAATCTAGATGAAATAAACTACAAACAAGAGGGCAAATACCGCATCATTGCCAACAAACACCTGATTAATGATGTGGCTTATAAAAAAGGCAAGCATTATCAAATGTTGGTAGAAATCCCAACAGGCACTCGACAAAAATGGGAAGTGAACCATAAAACTGGACATATCGAGTGGGAATTTAGAAATGGCAAGCCCCGAGAAGTAAAGTTTTTGGGCTACCCTGGTAACTACGGTTTTATTCCACAAACCCTCAGTGGCGACAACGATCCGTTGGACATTGTCGTATTGTCTGAAATTGCCAAACGTGGAGAACTACTGTCAGTCAAAGTCATTGGCATGTTAGTCCTAAGCGATGGTGGCGAGAGCGACAACAAGGTTATTGCCATTACCGATAATGGCGCCTTTGATAAAATAGATTCTTTGGGCGAAATGATGGTCAAGAAACCCAACGTTATTCCCATCATAAGAAAATGGTTTGAGGGATACAAAAAACCTGGAAAAATGGTTTTTTTGGGCTACCAAGACAAAGGCAAAACCATTAAATACATTGAAAAATCCCATCAACGTTGGAAAAACCACCAGAACGATTAATCCCCACTATCCAATATTCCTGTAATTTTGGGAATTAAAGCCCTTTTTTATCAATATCTTTAAATAACCGTTCTAGTTTTAAGGTTCTTCCATAAATACCACCATCGTGCATAAGGTGTAAAAGGTGGGTGGGTTTAATGGTTTTTGTTATCCATTTGTAAAATTCGTACTGCTCATCCATTCCAAGGTTGTTGGTATCGATAACGATAACTTCTGCAAAACCTCGAATAAAATCCTTAGCAATGTATTGGCCATAAGAATCAGCCAATACCACAAGTTTATTATTTGCCTTGATAGAAATATTCTTATAGACATAAGCAATATTGTGTTGGTAATACTTTTCAATATCTTCAACACAGTTGCGTCCTTTACAGGTTCGAATAATATTTTGGTCAATTTTATGTTCAACAGAGTCATCATAAAAGTGTAGCCCTTTAAAATGTGTTTTTAAATCTGATTCTGTGCGTGCTTTTGAAGGAACCAAGTCAAACTTGGGCTCAATAGCCCAAAGAGTTCTCATCATATCTTCAGCCAATAGATACGGCAGCTCTCCATGCCAATGAAAATGATGGGGCAAATACACTTGAATAGAGTTCTTTAGTTCAAGCATTTTCTTGAGAGGATAATATATCCGGTATTTTTTTGAGTCTTGAAACATGTTTTCCCACCAAGCAGGAGAAGCTGAACTGCACCAGCTTTTTTCTAACTCCGGCAAGTTTTCTGGATAAATTCTTGACTTACTTGGTATAACAGCAATATTAATGGCTATATTCAGCTGTTTTGAATGATCTTGCAGGGTTGAGAAGTATAGTTTGGTTTTATCTTGAAAACTTTTTGGTAAAGAAATAATGTTGCAAACAGATTTGATTAAAGAATTGGGGTTGTTTGCCCCATGAGAGTTAAAAAAGATAAAACCATTTCTTCCTACAGTAATTTGTTTAGAAGAAATTTCTTTAAATAATTTGTAACGAACCTTATTGGCACCACTGATAAAATTTCGCCTGAATCCAAACTGATCTGAAAGATAGTCGTCCACTTGCCCAATAAATGTTTCAACTTCGTTATAATGTTTTGGCAAAGTTGGCTTCTGAGTTAACAATCTGTTTTCACCACTTTTAAGTCTATCCTCGCTCTGAATGTGTTTGAGAATTGGCAAAGAAATTAGAGCGATAAAAAAAATCAGAAAAAATATTAAGTATGCTTTCTTTATCATGGTCAAAACCTAAAATAGATAAATGGATTGTAGCTTCCACTGGCTACATTGAGCAAAGACAATAAGAATATAGATACATAGAATACTTCGAAAAACACTGGCATGATATAAGATTCAATTGCTTGGGCTTTATTGTTTTCCATCAATTTACTTTTTAACCTTGCTTTGAGAAGAACAAACACAGGCATTGAAAATACAACACCAATTGTTAAAGTGGTTAACAAGGAGTGACTCAAATAAGACGAATAAACCAGCTCAACAGTTTCCCCTTTGCCAAATCCAAACATGGACTGTATAAAATAACTTAAATGTTCAACGTTGTCGGCTCTAAAAATAACCCACCCCATAATAATTATAAAAAGAGCATAGGCGTGCCTAATTGGACGAGGCAACATCTTCAGCAAGGCGCTCAATCCCAATCTTTCAATGATTAAAAACAAACCATGATATATGCCCCAAATAATAAACGTCCAGGCCGCACCATGCCACAGTCCACAAAGAAGAAACACCAACATCAGGTTAATATACGTTCTTAAAGGCGAAACCCTGTTTCCACCCAAAGGAATATACAAATAATCCCGAAACCAGGAGGACAAACTCATGTGCCATCGCCGCCAAAACTCTGTTATTGATTGTGAAATATACGGATAGTTAAAGTTTTTGGGGAAAGTAAAACCCATGACCAGCCCCAAACCAATGGCCATATTGGAGTAACCCGCAAAATCAAAATAAATTTGGAAAGCATAACAAATGGCACCAAGCCATGCAGTCGCAGTGGTTAATGTTGCTTCATTTAAAGCAAACACATCATCTGCAACTACAGCAACCGTATTGGCTATCAAGGCTTTTTGCGCCAGACCCACAATAAAAATACGCACTCCCTTGCTAATATTATCCAAAGTGGAAACCCTATTATGGATTTGTTCAGCCACCGTTTTAAATCGTACAATGGGGCCGGCAATCAATTGTGGAAACATGGAAATATACAACGCCAAATTGAAGATGTTTTTTTCTACTTTGGCTTCTTTCCTATACACATCAAACAAATAAGAAATGGCCTGAAAGGTAAAAAAGGAAATGCCCAAAGGCAAATGTACGGTTTTTTCGGTACTTAAAAAAGAAATATTATCCGTTAAGAAATTAAAGTATTTAAAGTAACCCAACAGCAAAAGGTTGCAAGCAATGCCTAGCACCAGTAAAATTTTCTGCGTTCTGCGTTCTGCGTTCTGCGTTCTATCTATTAGCAAACCAAAAATAAAATTTACAGCAATTGAAACCAATAACAATAAGGTATAACCCACTTCACCCCAAGCATAAAATAACAGGCTTGCAATCAACAAAACCGTATTTTTAAAAGGCGAAATGAAATACAGTATTAAAAATACGGGCAAGAAATAGAACAAGAAAGTAATAGAGCTAAAAATCATGGTCAAATTATAGTGATTATTGGGTTAAAATTTCGTTATCTTTTAAATAAAGAAAATCGGTGACCAGCCCATCTACACCTTTTTTCTTTAATTCGTTGAACTGTTCTAAATCATTTAAAGTAAGAATATAAATAGGTACTTCCAATTCACCGATTTCTTTTAACACTTTTTCAAAATAGGGTTTTTGTGGTTGTATCGATAGACCAAACAATTCATGGGTTTTGATAAACTCAATTTCGTCTTTGAGTTTCATGGTTCGGTACATGGTATACATGATATTGTGGCCAGCAAACCCTAGATCTTTGATTTTTTGATAATTCTTGGTGCGATAAATTTGGGGAATAATGCGTTGATAGGGATCTTTTATGACTTTTAACATTTTCAGTAAGCCCTTGGCATTGTCACCACTTTTGATGTCGGCAATAACAATGGCCTCTGGGTGTGTTTCCATCCATTGTGCAAATTGAGTGAGTGATAATTGGGTTTGTCCAAAGTTCATTTTTAGTTTTAAAAAAGCTTCTTCGGTTGGAGCAACCTGGGTTTTGATGTCAAACAAGCGTTTATAAGACAATTTCCAATCATGTATCAGTACCAATTGACCATCGGCTGTCCAGTTAAAGTCCACTTCAAAAAAACGCTGTCCCAATTGGTAATTGTGATTTAGGGCTTCAAGTGAATTCAAATAGGTCAGGCCATTGATTCCACCGCTGGCGTGAGCAATAAACAGAGGTTTGTCAAACTTAATAGGTTCTTTGTTTTGAAGATGAAGGACTACTATAATTGTTAGTGCAATCAACAAGGTCAATAGGGGTAAAAATACTTTATGTTTCATTGTTGCAAAATAGTTTTTATGGATTCTTTAGCAGACTCAAAGGAGAAATAATTTTGTACATTATCCAAACCACCTTGAGAAATTTGATTCCACAGCTGTTCGTCTTGGTACAAGCGAATCACTTGTTGGGCAAATTCTTCGGGGGTTTCTGCCATTAGGCAATCTTTTTCATCAACGGTAAACATGCCTTCAACCGCTACTTTGGTGCCGACAACAGGTTGTCCATAACTCATGGACATATTGACCTTACCTTTGACACCAGCACCGTATCGCAAAGGCGCTACCGCGATACGAATATCATCCATTATGGGTTCTATGTCTTCTACAAAACCTTGAAAAACAATATTGTCTTTGGCCATAGCTTGAATGTGTTTGGGTGCTTTTGACCCGATGATGTGGAATTTCAAATCGGGCAGGCCTTTTTCAATCAATGGGAAAATTTCTGCGACAAACCATTCTACGGCATCGACATTGGGCGTGTGTTGGTAACCACCAATAAACATAATGTCTTTGCGTTGAGCGAAGGTTTTTCTACAGCCAAAAACTTCATGGATATTGGATAGCACTTTTACATTGAGATCCAGTGCGTCTTTTGCCAACACTTCTACTTCATACGGACTAACCACCAAGGTCACATCACAGGCTTTAGCAACCGCCAATTCTTTTTGTTTGGTGACATCTGCCATTTTGGCTAGTTGGTTATCGTTGCTTAATTCCGCCATGCGGCGTTCGCGGATATAATGCAAATCAACAGTATCAAAGATGATTTGAGCTTTGGGGCAGTACTCACGAATAAATTCCATGACTTGTTCTGCTACATAGTAACGAGAAAGCATTACAGCATCCAGATATTGGCCTTTGTCTTTTAAATAGTCTATTGGATTTGAAATATGTGGATGATACAGGCACTCCACACCCAATTGTTCCAAGTCTTTTGTATAGTCACCATTGTGGCTGAGATTTTCAGGCATAAAAATAACGTGATAATCCAACTCTTTGAGGATTTTAATCAGATTTATCATGCGCAAAGAACCTGAATCTTGGTCAGGGGTGGGTGTGCAGGCATCAAAAATCAAAATACGTTTGGGTTGTCCATGAATTCGGCACAATTCTATGTCGGCGCCTGATTGGGGTTGTTTTGTTAATTGTTTTGCCCATTTTTCTTTGAACTTAACTTGATTGACCACTTGGTATTTTTTCATGCCTTGGGTTAAGTCAGTGCCTGAAGAAATGCCTTCAAAATGGGTAATTTTAGAAGCGGGTTGAATATAGACTTTTTTGCCAATATTGCGCACAGCAAAAGCCAAATCGGTGTCTTCATAATAAGCCGGTTTATAACGCTCATCAAAATAGCCCAATTCAACAAATAGCTTGTTGGATATCAAAATACTCGCGCCCGAACAGTAATCCACTTCGCGAATATGGTTATATTGGGGTTCATCAGGGTTGCCTAACCTTCCATAATTCCAACCACTGGCATCAGAAAAAACAATGCCACCTGCTTCTTGTAATTGGTTGTTGGGATAGACCAACTTGCTGCCCACCAAACCAGCATCTGGAAATTGTTCAAACACATTCAATAAGGCATCTAACCAGTTGTCATAAACTACTGTATCATTATTAAGGAACATGAGGTATTCACCTTTGGCCAGTTTGGCTCCAGTATTACAAGATTCAATAAACCCACCATTTTGTTTCTGTCTTTGGTAAGTAATGCCGGTGATTTTTTTAATCAATTTTGGCGTATCATCGGTGGAACTATCATCCACAACAATGACTTCAAAGCTTGTTTTGTCTTGTAAAGCTACAATGGATTTTAAACAGTTATAGGTGTGTTCAAAATGATTGTATACTGGAATAATAATGGAAACAGCGGGGTTTTTGACCTTGTTTATCGTCAGGCCAGTATAGTTTTGGGTCAATTCAACAGTACTGGGCTTGCTTGCAGTCGGGTTTTTGTTGAGTTTGTTTTTTACAACCGCTGCTGTGCCGCTTATTCCTCGTGTTTTTAAACTTCTAATGGCTCGTGAGGGCAAAGTTTTTAATTGTGCTAGTCTGAATTTTATGGCATTGCGTTTGTGCCTTGCCCAAGTGGTAAAACGTCTCATCGGCTTGGTGACTCTCCAGGAGCGACTTTGATAAACGGAGGAAAGTTCTTGTTCAATCTTCTCTTTGCCCAATTGAATTTTGGAAAGCTCAATTTCAGTTTGTTGTAATTTTTTGTGTTCTTGTTCATAGTGTGTTTGGGACTTTTCAAAGGCTTGTTGCAGGACTTGAATTTCTGCATTCATTCTGGCCGTTTCTGTTTGAATAATGCCTTGAAGTTTGTTGGTTTCTTGCCTTTCCAAAGCGATGTCTTTTTCCGCCTTTTTTAAATCATTGGTGAGCTTTTTTCCCCACAAAGTTCTTTCATCTAACTTAATTTCAGTTGTTGATAAAATTGATTCAACTCTTTGCTTTTCAGTATCAAGGGCAATCAATTCTTTTGTCACCATTGAATGGCTTTGATTGTCGGTTAATTGATAGTGAATATTAGCGGATTGACCAAGCAATTTTTGATACTGTTGGATTGTACTATCAAAATCAACAGGCTCTAACTGGCTTAAATTTTCACGAATGGCTTGTATGTTCTCTGGGTTGTTTCTTAATTGTTGAATTTTATCAACAAAATCCGATGCTGTGTTGTTGCACAAAAACCCTGTTTCACCATCAATTATTCTGTCTTTTAATGCACCAAATTTGGTGCTAATGGTACAAATGCCAGCTTGTTGCAACTCGGATAAGGTATAGTTATAAGTTTCTGATGTTTGTGAGGTGATTAATGCCAAGTCGGGTTCGATTTCTTGCAACAACATGTTTAATTCAGCATTGTCATAATCCATAATGACTGTAACATTGGGATCATTAAGATACTTTTTGCCTTCATTGCCTGCACCCAGAAACACAAAGTAATATTCGCTGCTCAGTAATTGCATAATCTCTTCCAACAAATCTTGGCCTTTGGGAGGATTAATTCTGCCCAACACCAAAATTTGAAAGGGGGTTTTCTTGTTGTCGTATTTGATTGCAGAAAAATGGTCAATTGCATGAGGAATAATAGCCACCTCATTAAAAGTATTGGCATCTATTTTTTTCAGATTTCGCTGTACCGATTCACTGGGGGCAGACAATTGAACATTTTTATTCGCATAACAACGGTGGATAGCTTTTTGCCAAGAGGTCAGTTCTTTTTGGGTGATTTCGCCAAAGGGTTCATTCTTGGTATTGAATAAGGCTTTGTACAAATCTTCTTGTGTTATTTGATCTTTGTCCAAATCTGCGATTAAACTCGGCCAAGAAGGAAAATAATCGTGCAAAATGCGCAAAGTAGTCACTTTGGCTTGTAAACATTGCATGCTGTGACCAATAAGACTGGAAACCACCATTTGTTGTACTTGGTATTGCTTGATTACCGCATTAAGCATCTCCAGATATTCTGGATGTTCGATACAGGTTGCTTTAATCGGTGCTTGCATTTCAAATCTTTGCATAACCAAACCTTGCGTGTTTTGGTAATGCAAAACAAATGCTTCGCCATGGCTTTGTCTATACAGTTCTCCACCTGATGATAAAATCAAATGGTGGTAGCTTTTTTCATTGTGGCAGTAATCATCAACCCATTTCTGTATGCCCCCACCCCAACCCATGGTTATGTGCAGTAGGATGGGTTTGCCATCCAGCAAAGGATAGCCTGTTATAACATTGGCATTATTCAATTCAGTTTTTAATCGCCATTGTAAATCTGCCAAAGCATGTGCAGGCAAAGGGTTTTGGTCGCCAATATTTTTAACTTCGGTCAGCCTTAGCCCTGATTGGGTTTGCGATTGCACCAATAAATTGTTACATGCGTGAAATGGTGTTTTTGATAAACCTGCCAAAAGGGTATGATTTTTCACCAAAAAACATTGTGGATTGATTTTATCGGTATAAAAAACACCTGCCGATTGCATCAAATAGATTTGTGCATCCAGCTCTTCAACTGTGCCGTTAAACTCATTTCCTTCAAGCAAAGGTGATAACTCATAAACACCACAAGTCAAAGCACTGCACAATTTTGCATCAGCATTTTCTATGAATACCTGGTTTAAACGCTTAAACCAAAATTCTGGCAACTGTGCTTGCGCATCTAGAACCACAATTGGTCTGTCTTTTTTGGTCTTTTCAATAATGGATTGGCACAACTCTTGATCAAAGTCAGTACCATCAAAATAAATTATTTCAAATTCATCTTGAATGACGTGGCTTAACTTGCTGCTTTCATTGCCATTATAAACGGCCAAATACGGTGAAGTTTTTTGCATTTTTGGATTATATCAAATGAATGTAGGTATTACCCACATCAATATTTAAAAATCTCAAACAAGCGATTTAAGTCTTTATTCCAAACACTGTGATACTTACCCAGTTTGCGTTCTGCTGGTGTGGTTGCTGTATCAGCTATGATTTGTAGGGGTTCTAAAAACATGCTTTCATCCTTGCCGCATTTACCACGGACATTGCGTTTTTCTAAACCCAACCTAGATAGTTCCAACATCTGCAAGGACAAATCACGCACATTTTGATTTCTAAATTGTGTACACAATCCTTGTTTGGGCACGTTGTCACGTAAATATTGGTGCTCTTCTTGCGTCCAGTCTTTTACCATATCCCAAGCTGCATCCAATGCTTCTTGCTCATATAAAATACCCACCCATAAAGCAGGTAACGCACATATCCGTCGCCATGGACCGCCATCAGCACCGCGCATCTCTAGGAATTTTTTCAACCTTACTTCAGGGAAAGCCGTGGTTAAATGGTCTTCCCAATCTTTCATGGTGGGTAACTCACCAGGCAATATTGACAGCTTGCCTTGCATAAAGTCTTTGAAAGATAAACCACTGGCATCCAAATATTTACCATCGCGATAAGCAAAATACATCGGTACATCTAACATATAGTCTACATAACGTTCAAAGCTCATAGAATCTTCAAACACAAAAGGAATAGTTCCACAGCGGTCATTGTCGGTATCGGTCCAAATATTTGAACGGTAGGATAAAAACCCATTGGATTTGCCGTTTTTAAAGGGTGAATTGGCAAAAAGAGCCGTCGCAATAGGCTGCAATGCCAAAGACACACGGAATTTTTTAATCATATCGGCTTCAGATGAAAAGTCCAAATTTGCCTGAATAGTACAAGTACGTTTCATCATATCCAAGCCCAATGTGCCTACTTTGGGCATGTATTCTCGCATGATTTTGTATCGGCCTTTGGGCATAAATTCAATGTCCTTCTTTCTTGCCAAGGGATGAAACCCCATGCCAATAAAGGCCGAATTATAGTTTTCGCACACTTCTTTTACTTCTGCTAGATGGGCATAAGTTTCCCGACAAGTGGCATGAATGTCAGTCAATGGTGCACCCGATAATTCTAATTGTCCACCTGGTTCTAAAGTAACCGAACAGCCATCTCGAAACAAAGCAATGATGTTGTCACCTTCGTATTCTGCACGCCAACCAAATTTATCCTTCAGACCATTTAAAATATCTTTAATGCCTCCTGTTTGGTTATACCCCAATGGTTTTAATGTTTGTGTGTCAAAGCCAAATTTTTCATGTTCTGTGCCTACTTTCCAATCTGATTTTGGTTTACAGCCAGAGGCAATATAATCTATTAACTGACTTTTGTTTTCTATAAGTTCTGATTTGCTCAATTTAGTCACTCGTTTTATTTTTGCAATATTTTATCATGTATAATGGAATTTATTCACCTTTAATTCATGAAGCGAAGATACAATTTAGGCATGAAATTTATTTTTACAACGATACTTTTGATTTTTTCTTTGCATATTCATGCAATGAATACTTTAAACCGGGGTTCTGGATCAGAACCTGACTCTTTGAACATACACCTTGCTGAAGGCCTAAATTCACACAATATTTTGCGTGATTTGTACGAAGGTTTAATGACGCTTGACATTAATGGGAAGCCTGTTTATGGAGCAGCATTAAGCCACACTGTAGAAAACAATGTTTGGACTTTTAATCTTAAAAAAAACGCCAAATGGTCAGATGGCAGCGCCCTAACAGCACATGATTTTGTTCGAGGATGGAGAAAGGCCGCTAATCCAAAAACAGCAGCGGCTTATGCTTTTTTATTGAACAATATCATTCATGCAAAAAAAATAATGTCGTCAAAATTATCGCTAGAAAACCTGGCGGTTAAAGCCCTTGATGATGTCACTTTACAAATCAAATTGTGGCAAGCAGACTCGGCTTTTTTAGAGAAACTAAGCCTGCCGATTTTTTACCCTTTACCAAAATCAAAACCTCTTGCTCTAAAACATCAAATTATTAGCAATGGTGCTTATATGTTAAGCGATTGGAAGATACAAGAAAAGATTGTTCTTAGTAAAAATCCTTACTACTATTCAGCCAATCAGATTTATTTCGACGAAGTCAACTATTGGGTAACCGAAGATCAATCCAGTGAATTAAAACGCTTTCGGGCAGGTGAATTAGACATAACTGAAAGCATTCCAGACAGCCAAATAGGCTGGATAGAACAAAATTTATCCAATGAATTGCACATTGTTCCTTATTTGGGCTCATTTTTCTTGGGCCTGAATGTTTCTGATAAAAACTTGAGCAACCATAAATTAAGACAAGCCTTATCCTTGGCAATTGACCGTGAAATCTTAACCAAAAAAGTCTTAAAAACAGGTCAACAACCCGCTTATCATATTGTCCCTAGAAGCCTATTAAGCACCCAATCACAAAGCGCCAACCTCAATATAAACCAGCAAAAAAATATAGAACGCGCCAAAATACTGTTAAAAGAAAGTGGCATCAATACCCAAGATTTAAAAATAGAAATTCTCTACAACAACAGTCAAAATCAACGCAAGGTGGCGATTGCCATTGCTGCTATGTGGCGACAAAATTTAGGAATTCGTGCCAAATTACTTAACCAGGAGTGGAAGGTTTTTGTGCAGTCACGAAAATCAAATAAACGCCAAGCCTTTAGATCTGGTTGGATTGCTGATTATGCCGATGCCTTGAGTTTTTTACAATTGTTTACAACACAGTCAAGGTTTAATTTTTATCATTATAGCAATATAAAGTATGATAGGATTGTTGGGGAAATCGCCAAAAACAATCAAGCTCAAGAAAAAAGTAATTTGATTGGAGAGGCGGAAAATATATTATTGCATGACTTGCCAGTCATCCCACTGTATTACTATGTATCAAGGCACTTGGTCGATAAGAAAATTTCAGGATTTTCTGACAATGTTGCTGATCGACATTTATCCAAATATTTATTTAAAGAAGAGGACTCAAAATGAAATCAATTATTCTGTTATCACTGTTACTAAGTCAGGTGGCTTTTGCTCAACATGCAAAAAACGAGGTTAAAAACAACACTTTCAAATCACCGGTTGTTGTCGAAAACAAGCAAGCAAAAGTACGCATGCAAAATGGCAATAAATTCAATGATAAATACACAAACAAGTATCACTACCAGAACAACAATCAATCCTTCACTTGTGAATCTAGAAATGGCCGCAGAAACCATTGCAATGTTAACACAAAAAACGGCATTAATTTTATTCGTCAACTCTCGGGCTCTAGCTGTAATTTTAACTGGGGTTACGACCAGACAGGTATTTGGGTAACCAATGGCTGCAGGGCCGAGTTTAGCATTAACATTGGTTGGGACCAACCTGGTGCAGAAGGCAATATTATGGTTTGTGATTCACACAACTACCAAAGAAATTATTGTCCTGCCTATTTGGGTGGTAGAGATGTGTTTTTATTAAGGCAAAACAGTAACGCTTCTTGTGTGAATAATTGGGGCTATGACAGAAACGGTATTTGGGTAACCAATGGTTGTCGAGCCGAGTTTGTTGTTGAGGATAGAAATTACAATTTTGGTAATGATATGTTGGTTTGTAGCTCTAGAAATTTGCGTTTTCAAAGCTGTCCAGCCAATACCCGAGGCGGAGTTGAATTTATCAGGCAGTTGTCGCGCTCAAGTTGTAGTGGCAATTGGGGATATGACCAACAAGGCATTTGGGTGACCAATGGTTGTCGCGCTAAATTTAAATTGTTGCCAAACAACAATTATGGAAACAGTGGATACGGTAATAATGGCTACGGAAACAATAACTCAAACATCATCAGTTGTTCATCAAGAAACCACCAACGTCGAATTTGTCCAGCTGACACTTCTGGTGGCGTTCGTTTGAAAAGACAAAAATCTAGAGCCTCATGTGCAGGAAACTGGGGTTACGATAGAAATGGCATTTGGGTAACCAATGGCTGTAGAGCTACTTTTGAACTATATATCAACAGAGGCTATGGAAACAATAATGGTTATGGCAATAGTCAAGATCAAGGACATGGGAACAACAATGGTTATGGCAATAATCAAGGACGTGGTAATACTGGTTATGGCAATCAAAACAATAGAATTATATGCTCTTCTCGCAACCTAAATCGCAGTGTTTGCCCTATCCCTGTGGGCTCAAGAGTTCAATTGTATAGGCAATTATCCAGAAAGAGTTGTATGGGAAGATGGGGATACAACCGCCGAGAAATTTGGGTAACAAATGGTTGTCGAGCTGAGTTCAATCTGAATTAAACAATCCAAACTAATAATGCATACAACCGGTTAATATGACTGGTTGTATGTTTTTTAAATTCTACAAAAATTTATCACCCCGCTTCTATTTCAACCCTGGTACAGTTTCTTATAGCAATGAAACCAACATATGTGCGATTTTTATCACTGATTTTTACCACTATACCTTATAATTATGGACAATAACAACCTTTGCAAAAACTTCGATGAAGAGTAAAATTTGAGCCACAAAGAAAACATTCCTCAATCAATTAATTCAGGGTCTTTTTATGACTTCGGAAACATCAGTGCAAATATTTTATTTTGGGAAACAGATGTCAATCTTAAAATCACCTATATAAACTCAGCCCTAAAAGAGTTGATAGGAATTGACCAAGAGACCTTGCTGGGGAGTTTTCTGCAAGATATCCTATTCCCCGAGAGTGATGGAACCTGGAAGGACATTACTCAGTCTTTAAATGGACAATACCAAAATCTAGTTTTCGGGGTCAAATCTGAAAATGCTGTTTTTAACCATATCAAGGTAAGTGGAGCAGGCATAACAAGAGACGGAGAACTTATTGGATATTACGGTATTTGCAACATAGAAAGCTCCGACACCGTGACTAAAAAAGTCATTAAACGCTTACAAATAACCAACAAAACCATTCTTTCATCTTTGAGAGAAGCCCTGGTCATAGTTGATAAAAACAACAAATTCACCTTGATTAGTCCAAATTTCTATAAAATGTGGGACTTCAGCAAGGATGAGTTTTATCTATTGTCCATACAAGACGTGTTAAAAGAAATGCAAAATCGTTTGTCTCGAAATAGCCTCTCAGAACTACCAAGTTTCTCAGAAGACTTCACAAATCCCGAGAAAACTAAGCACTCATTAAAATTTATTGATGGACGAATAATTGAAGGCCGATCATCTCCACATATCATCGATGGGAAAATAGAAGGACGTTGTTGGTCGTTTAATGATATTTCTAAGCAGTCTTATTTGGTCGATAAACTGAGTAACTTGGCTTTTAGGGACTCATTGACCAAGCTTTACAATCGCCGATGGTGTGAAAAAAAACTCAAGCAATTATTTAAAAGACAAACAGCCGAAGCAATGGCTTTTCTGTATATGGACTTGGATCATTTTAAAGTCATCAATGATTCTTGTGGACACTTACATGGAGACAAAGCCTTAGAGCAAATAAGTCAGGTTTTTCTCAATACTTTTGGAAAAAAAGCACTTTTGGCTAGACTTGGAGGCGATGAGTTTGGATTAATTTTATTGGACAAATCACAGTCTCAGGTTATAGAGGCTGCTAACCAAGTTAAAAAAGCCCTTTCAAACTATACTTATTTGTGGAAGAAAAAAATATTCAAGGTTGGCATAAGTATTGGTGTCGTTTTTATTGACAAAGAGGATGATTTCAAAACTGTATTTGTACATGCCGATGAGGCATGCTACCAAGCAAAAAAAACGGGCAAAAACAAATACATCATTTACAATGCTGAAAAAGATGAATTTCAAAAAACTCAAACCGAACTGAAGTGGTACGATGCCATTCAAAAAGCATTGCTCAATGGTAAGTTTGAACTGTGGTGTCAACCCATAAAAAATTTAGATAAGTCTATTCCACACTATGAAATTCTACTTAGAATGAGGTCGGAGGATGACAAGATCATCTCGCCAGCATTGTTTATGGGATCCGCCGATAGGTTTGGAATGATGTATATCATTGATAAATTAGTGGTTGATAATTTTTGCAAGTTCTATGAAAACAACATCGACATCGTTAAAAACACCTTGTTTTCAATTAACTTGTCCGGCCACTCTTTGTCTAGAGGCAGCTTTTTAGATTTTGTCTTGAGTAGTTTTAAAAAATACAAGATTGAATACAGCGATATATGTTTTGAAATCACCGAAAGTGAAATCATTAAAAACTTAGACAAGGCAATTGTTTTTATAAACGAAGTAAGGGCGTTGGGTTGTAAAATCTCTCTTGATGATTTTGGCAAAGGACTCACTAGCTTTTCCTACTTAAAGAACATTCCTTTTGATTTTATTAAGATTGACGGGCAGTTCATTAAAGAACTGAATGACGACAAAATCAATGCGGCTATCATTAAATCAATCGTTTATATCGCAGAAATCATGAACAAAAAAACCATTGCTGAACACATAGAAAATGAAGAGGTTCTAAATCAGGTCGCTGCATTGGGTGTAGATTTTTTCCAAGGATACTATTTTTCTAAACCACATCAAATTACAAAGCTGTTAGAATAGGGTTTTCAATTGATTAAATTCAAACTTTAATGGCAAAATTGTATTTTTATTACTCGGCGATGAACGCTGGAAAAACCACTCATTTATTACAATCCAGTTATAACTACCGAGAAAGAGGGATGAATACTTTGATATTGTCCCCTGCCTTTGATAACCGTTTTGGCATTGGCAAAGTGGCATCAAGAATTGGCATAGAGTCGCCATCTATTATCTTTGGCGAAAAAGAAAACTTACAAGCCTTGGTTAACAAATATTTAACAGAAAGAAAAATACATTGTGTGTTGGTCGATGAAGCTCAATTTTTAAGCAGGGAACAAGTTTACCAACTTACGGAAATAGTCGATCAACTTCATATCCCTGTGTTGGCTTATGGACTTCGCACTGATTTTCAGGGAGAGCTATTTACAGGCAGCCAATACTTGCTGGCTTGGGCCGATCACCTGAAGGAATTAAAAACCATTTGCCATTCAGGAAAAAAGGCCACAATGGTGGTAAGAGTTGATAAAAATGGTCGAGCGGTCAAGGCGGGTGCACAAGTGGAAATTGGCGGCAATGATCGGTATATTTCCGTCTCACGAGCCGAATATAAGCGTATTTTTTATGGAGAAGGAAAGATTGACTCTATCCAAATGTCCTTGCCCATAACAGGGGAAAAATCATGAGAATAGTTTTCTGCGGAACACCAGAGTTTTCGGTCGAACCATTAAAGCAATTAATAGAAAGTCAACTTGATGTGGTTGCAGTTTATACACAACCAGATCGAGGTGTTGGTCGCGGTAGAAAAATTCAATATTCTGCTGTTAAGGAGTGTGCCATTGAGAACAACATTAAAGTCTATCAACCTCAAACCCTAAGAGACCCTGATGCCATTGAAGAACTAAGAAATCTGAAGCCTGATTTGTTGGTGGTTGTTGCTTATGGATTAATTTTACCCCAGGTGGTTTTGGATATTCCTTCAATTGCTTGTTGGAACATTCATGCTTCTTTGTTGCCTCGATGGAGAGGAGCTGCGCCTATTCACCGAGCCTTGTTGGCCGGAGATAAAAGCACTGGTGTGGGCATTATGAAGATGGAAGCTGGACTGGATACAGGCCCAGTATATATTCAACACGAATGTCAAATATCAAAACAAGAAACCATTCAAGAGCTACACGACAAGCTCATGGTTATGGGAGGTCATGCTTTAATTGAAAGTATTGATTTGTTAAATCGAGGATTGCTGCCTAAACCTATGGTCCAAGATGAGAATAAGAAAACCTATGCAAAAAAACTTGAAAAGTCAGAGTCTTTGATATCTTGGAATGAAAGTGCAGAACAAATCGACAGAAAAATTAGAGCGTTTAATCCTTGGCCGGGAGTAGTTGCAAAAATTGATGGCAATGATTATAAGCTTTGGCAGTCTAAAGTTGTTTCTTTAAGTAAAAACGGAGCAGCTGGGCAAATTGTTTTTGCAGATAAAAGCACCCTGATTATCCAGTGTGGTGATGCACAATTACAACTTGAAACCATCCAAAAACCTGGCAAGAAACAAATGCCTATTGCTCAATTTATGCAATCCAGAAAAGATTGGTTCACATGAGTAAATATTCTCATAGATCGATTGCAGTCCAAATAAGCCAAGAGGTTATTTTTAAAAAGCATAACTTAACCGAAGTGTTTGTTAAAAGGCTTTCGGCAGGTTCCTTCGATGACAGCAGATCGGCGATTAAATCTCTGTGTTTTATTACCATTCGCCATTATCTATATTTGGAAGATATATGGCTGTCATGCATCAGCAAAAGACCCAAAGACAAAATGGTCAGAGTAATTCTATCTCAAGCTTTGGCCGAGTTTGTCCATCAAAATAAGCCCAAACATGTAGTGGTGAATGAGGCGATTAACACCGCTAAGAAACTCAAAAAGAACTGGGCAACGGGGTTAATTAATTCTTGCTTAAGAAAAGCTGTAGAAATTGAAAGCCACAGCCCTTCAAATCTACCGGCACAATATGCACACCCCGAATGGTGGATAAATCAGCTCAAACTTGATTGGCCAGACTTTTGGCAACAAATTTTATTGGCAAACAATCAAAAGCCACCTCTTTGGATTAGGTCTAAATCTTCTCCAAACCCAGAAATACTACTAAAAAAGCACACGGATATTGATAATGCTTACATAATTCAAGCACAAGATGTCACGACTATTGATGCTTTTAAAAAAGGCACAATGTCTGTTCAGGATGCCAGTGCTCAATTGGCCTCTATCATTATGAATCCCAAAACAGGTGAAAAAATTCTAGATGCCTGTGCTGCTCCTGGCGGTAAAACCTGTCATTTATTGGAGTTAAACAGTGATATCCAGCTTGATGCATTGGAACTTTATCCAAACAGAGCAAAGAAAATAGCTGAAAATTTAAAACGATTAAACCTTAGAGCCAACATTATCGTTGCTGATACCAACAATACCAAAGATTGGTTCAAAGGGGAGAAATACCAAAAAATACTATTGGATGCACCATGTAGTGCTTCAGGTATTCTTCGTCGTCACCCTGATATTAAGTATATTCGTCAACCACAAGATTTTGAAAAAATTTGCCAAGACCAACAAAAATTATTGAACAGTACTGCTGAGATTTTGGCTCCTGGAGGTATTCTTTTGTATGCCACTTGCTCTGTTTTTAAACAAGAAAATAGTGACCAAATAAAAGTTTTTTTAAAATCGCATCCGAATTTTAGTGAAATCAAGTTAAACTATGGGCTTGCAACAAACTGTGAGTTTGGGATTCAAGTCATAACAGGTACTCAAGATATGGATGGATTTTACTATTGTTACCTTCAAAAATCCTTAGAATAAATATGCGCATAAAGTTTACTACTTATATATTATCAATGCTTTTAATTAGCGGGATAAGCTGTGCCAAAAATCATATCATGCTATTAAATATTGACCAAAAAGATAAACTCTTACTGGTTTCTACTTTGCTAAGTTTCAATTCTTCAGAACAAATTAAGGAGGCCATAGACAATGGCACAAGAATAACCGTCATAGCCAAAGCACAATTGTATGAACCCCGTAGCTGGTGGTTTGATCGCACCCTAGATAACAAGAAAGTTTTTCTTGAAATATCCTATTTTACATTAAGCAAGTTGTATGTTGTAAAAAACAAAATAACCGGAGAGCAGCTGGGTTTTAATGATTATGAACAACTATGGAAAGAATTTGAGAAACTTGCAACTTTTACTTTTGACCTTCCCTCCGATTCTAATCTATGGATTAAAGTACGTTTAGTTTTAGATAAAGGAGCCCTCCCAACAGTCATGCAACTTCCTGTCTTAATTGACAGCAATTGGGACATAGACACACCTTGGCATGAAAAAGAATTAAACCTCAAATGAAAATTCTTCGTTACAAAAATATTTTGATATTTATGTTGATAGTAGTATTGCTTTCTTCTCTTTATCTTTTGGGCCAAGCAGTACAAGGTGCAGAGCAGTTTAACCGCATATATCTTTGGTTATTTGGCGCATCTATTATTGCCGTTATCATTTTAGGCAGTGTTATTGTCCAAAGATTTGTTTGGTTGTATGTCAAAAATAAAAAGAATGAGCCGGGAATTAAACTAACGTCGCGTATGGTGAAAACTTTTGTGTTTTTATCCTTGCCTCCTGTGTTGGTTGTGTATCTATTTTCGACACAGTTTTTAAACAATTATATTGATAGTTGGTTTGATTCAAAAACAGGCCAAGCTCTAAACGACTCTCTAGAGCTGGGTCAATTGTTTTTAGATGTTCAAACCACACAGGCATTGACTCAAACTAAAACCATTGCGCAGAAACTGTCTGAAATAGACCCTCCTAGACAAAATATTTATTTGGAACGGTTTTTGGATGAATCCAATGCATCAAGTTTAGTATTGATTTCTGCCAGCGAAAAAGTGGTCGGTCAAGCCAATATAGATTTATTGGATTTCAACACAAGTTTGCCTCCCCAGTCAGTTTACCAAAGGATTAGAACAGGTGCCACCTATGCTAGAATAGAACCCAAGCAAGGCAGTCAGTTGCAAATTCGCACCCTTGTTAAAATTGAAAACGTTTTAAACGTTTCAACCAGTTATCGTTTTTTGCAAGGACTTTTCCCCATTAAAGATGAATATTCGGACTTGGCTTATAATATCGAAACTGCTTATGTTGGTTACAACCAACAAAAATACCAACGCAAAGAGCTAAAGAAAACTTTTAATATTATTTTATTCTTGGTTTTGATGATAAGCATGTTATTGGCTCTTGTCAGGGCTTTTTCTTCAGCCAGAAATTTGGTGGCTCCTGTTAAATTATTGTCCCAAGCCACACAAAGAATTGCTGGCGGTGATTACAATCAAAATATTCCAGTTAGCTCAAGCGACGAAATAGGTTTTTTAGTTAAGTCTTTTAATACCATGTCCTCGCAACTTGCTGCCTCTAGTGCAATAGCACATAGGGCACAAACCGAAGCCATTAGCCAAAAGTGGTATTTAGAAAATGTATTATCTCACTTATCAAGCGGCGTATTGAGCATAAACAACGAGCAAAGAATTTTAATGGCAAACTCAGCAGCACGTAAAATTCTCAACCTAACTGCAAAAGACATCATCAATCAAAATATCAATCAATTGAATCTAAATAAAGAAGGGCTCACCCCTTTTGTTGAATTGATTCTAACGAAACTAAATGACCACAGCGAAGAGTGGCAGCAAGAAACTCTAATTACTGAAAATGAATTGCGTAAAATTTTGGTGGTTAGGGGTAGCAGAATTCCTGACCATGAACAAGACGATGGCGGCATGGTAGTGGTGTTCGATGACCAAACCATTATCAATCAAGCACAACGTGATGCAGCATGGTCAGAAGTAGCAAGAAGATTGGCTCACGAGGTTAAAAACCCATTAACTCCTATTCAATTGTCTGCTGAAAGGCTGAGGCTTCGTTTTTTGGATAAAATGTCAGAGCAAGACAAAGATATCTTAGACAGAGCAACCCAAACCATCGTATCACAGGTTGACAACTTAAAAACTTTGGTTAATGCTTTTTCAGATTACGCTAAAGCTCCAGAGCTAAAAAGAGAAGCCAGGGGGCTAAACAAACTGATTAAAGAGGCCGTTGACCTATACTTTATCTCTCATGCTGGCATCAATTTCAAATTAGAACTACTTGACCCAGAGCCTATTATGTACATAGATAAAGTTCGGTTCTCTCAATTATTAAATAATCTGATAAAAAATTCAGTTGAAGGATCTGACAATAAAGAAGTGTCTATTACAATCACCACATTAATCAGTCTGTCTGTTGAAAACAACCTTGTCATTAAATTTAGCGACCAAGGTCATGGCTTTACAGATAAAATCCTTGAACACTTATTTGAACCCTATGAAACAACCAAGTCAACCGGTTCTGGTCTAGGCCTTGCCATTGTTAAGAAAATTGTAGAAGAGCACGGCGGCAATATTAAAGCCTATAACCATACCAATGGAGCAATGATAGAAATCAATTTACCCATTTATCATAAATAGTGTCAAATAGATAAAGTAGTCATTGCAGGGAAAATTATAGTTTAAAGCCCAGCCTTTCATTATTTGAAAACAACAAATTACTTAAAAAAACAATGAAAAGTTTTTCAAAGAGCTTTCGGTAAATGGTTTTCATAACTCTTTTTTTGACATGAGCTAGCATTATGAAGGATTCGTATAATGCCTGCTTTTCTGCTGTATATTACTTCTTTATTAGCCATGCATTAAGTAGACTTATTATAAGTTCTTACCAATTATATATTGCAATATCAATCTCTTAGTGTAAAAATGTTAAATATAATACAGTGAATAATATTTTAAGAGGCTCTGCTAGTATAAAGTTTTTTAGCGTTTCTTTAATAGGGGAAATTTTATTCTAATTTAATATATAGATATATGGGAGAGATATGAAAATATATATTTTAGAAGACGATGTTGACCAATCGGATTTATATGAACTATGGCTTGATGAATACAAATGTACTGTGTTTAACAAAGCCAGGGATCTAATCAAACAAATACCTTTCGAGGTTCCAGATGTTTTAATTATAGACTGGAACTTGCCAAAAGTTGATGGGCTCGATGTTTTACATTGGCTCAAAGGCAGTCGTTATGATGAAATTCCGGTAATTTTTCTTACTTCAAGAAATACCGATGATGACATTGTTACAGCTCTTTCTGATGGTGCAGATGACTTTGTTATTAAGCCCGCCAGTGAGGCAATCTTAAAAGCCAGGATAAAAGCGGTAACCAGAAGGCTTAATGTTGGCCTATCCAAGACAAATGGAAAGCTGATTTCAGAACCCTATAACTTCAATAACAAAGCAAACACCATTTCATACAAAAACAACAATGTGTCTTTAACCAACAAAGAATACGATTTAGCCTTGTACTTTTTTAAAAATGAAGGCTTGCTGATTTCAAGGGATCAATTGCTCGAATCAATCTGGGTGAAAAGTTCAGACATCAGCACCCGGACGGTTGATACGCATATTAGCCGCCTTAGAAAAAAATTACTGTTAAACGGCACGTATGGATGGAAACTGGTGTCCATTTACCACCAAGGCTATAAACTAATCAATCAAAACAAGGCATAGTTATGAGCAATAAAAATAAACAAGAAACCAATTCTCTGGATTCTGTTGATCAAATTAGAAACATCTTATTTGGTGAGCAAATTGCCATTATTGAGAAAAGATTTGCAGAGTTAGAACAAAATTTAAACAACACAATCAAGGCCCTTTCGAACAGGGTTGAAAAAACCACCAAGAAAATTGAAGATCAAATTTCAAAATCTAATGCACAATTAAGTTCTGAAAGTTCTGATTTGGCAGAACAACAAAGTAAGGCTTTAACCTCCTTAGAGTCAAATATTAGTAATAAAATTATTGAAACAGAATCTGACTTACTCAACCAAATACAATCAGGCCTGCAACAGCTAGATAATAAGGCCAGCCACAGAAATGAACTGGCTAAATTGTTACAAGAAATGGCTGAGAAATTGGCTGATTAATATCTGCTTATGAGTGAAGAACGCGATATTCTAAAATCTTTATTGCTTAAAGAGGAGTTAAAACTACTAGACCAAATTAAGCAAAAAGTTTTGTCCGAAGAACAGTTTACCCAAGAAGTCTCAAAAGTCTTGGGTGGTGCCATTAAGCGCGCACAAAAAGAAGACAAAAGTTTTGAAAGAGCTCTCTCGACTCCCATCCAAAAAGGTGTTACACGGGCCTTCTCTGACAACAAACAATCAATCATTGATGGTTTGTTGCCCATCATGGGGCAACTGATTAGAAAAACTGTTGCCAACAGTATTAAACAGTTTGTTGCTGATATCAATCGCACTTTAGAATTAGGGTTTTCAAGCAAAGCACTCAAATGGCGCTGGCAGGCGTTTAAGACGGACCAGTCTTTTGCAGAAATCGTTTTTCAAAAAACAATTCGCTATCAAGTCAATGAAATCTTTCTCATCAATCAAGAAAATGGTTTATTAATTGAGCATGTAGGGACAGATGACATGTTAAAAGACAACAACGCAATTTCTGCAATGTTGTCAGTTATTCGAGAGTTCATTGGCGATTCTTTACAATCACCTGATGACAATTTACAAAGTGCAGAAATGGGAGATAATTTACTGTTCTTTTCACATGGGCCAAAAGCTTTTTTGGTGTTTGTAGTAAAAGGTTCTCCTACCGAACGATTTAAAATTAAGGCACAACAACTAATAGAAAATGTTCACGCGGAGTTCTCTGATGTATTGATAAATGAAGAAAACTACCGAAACAACACTGACTTACAAAAATTTTTACGAGATCAACTTGTCACCAAAAGCATCTCTGACAAACCTAAAAAAATCAACTGGGTTCCTTGGGTTGTAGGTATTTTGACCATCGTTTTAGCCTTGAGTTATTGGTCATACAAGAGAAATAAAGAGTACGATGAAATGGTTGATATAGCCAATTCTATTGGTGGCTTATATGTACAATCTATGGTTCGAACAAGAGGTAAATTTAAGATTAAAGGACTCGTTGATCCGTTGGCTGATACCTCATCACTACAACGAGAAGATGTGATTTTAGATACCAGACCTTATATATCATTAGATGATACAATCACAAAGAAAAGAGTTGAGATGATTACCGCAGATTTCAATGAGGTTAATTTCAATGTAGTCAATCAAGAGTTGACTGTTAGAGGCAGTATTCTGCCAAAAGAACAAAAAAAATTCATCCAAAAACTAAATTCAATTGTAGGCATAAAGCGAATAAAAAATAAAGTTGTTGTCGATAACAGTACGGAAATAACAGCCTTTTTCGAATCATTTTTTGCAATCGATAAGCCTCCAGAATTTACAGTTTCTCATAACCATATTTCATTGAGTGGAACTCTAACTTATAGTCAATATCAAAATTTCATTCAAGAAATCAAGCATTTGTTTCCAGAAATAAATGTTAATGGTAAAACTTTAACTATTTCTGATAGCAATCAGCTCCTAATAAACAGCATTAATTCCACTGTTATAAATATACCTCTTTTACAGAAAAAAGCGCCAAAACAAATAAGGCTATTGACTGACATCATAAAAATAAATCAACAATTGGAGCAAAGGGGAGTTTCCTTTAAACTTTCAATTATTGGTCAAAGTGATTGTTATGGTACACTGAGTGATAGTTATTCAATGAAACGTGCAGAAACAATTATGTCAACATTAATACAGAGCTCTATAGATCCAGCAGTAGTATCAAAAGAAATATTGACCTGCAATACATTTGACCAAACCCAAAATGATGCGAAAAGAGTAGTCTCTTTTTTAATTAAACAAACTGAGAAAAACAATGAAAGTCGCTAAAAAAGTTTGTTTAATCGGCAGATTTGCTGTAGGTAAAACTAGCCTAGTTAAACAGTTTATAGACAAACAATTTGGTGAAAAATACAAAACCACCGTAGGAGTGAGCATTTCAACCAAGGAACTAATTATCAATGATACAGAATTATCTATGGTGATATGGGATATCGCAGGCTTTGAGCAAGATGGCCACTATACACATTATTTACGAGGCGTACATGGCATCATTTGGGTCATGGATGGCACAGAGCCTGAATCATTTGAGATATTGGATATTATTACAAAATCAATTCCAGAAATCACTCAAATTCCCTCAATTTGTTTTATCAACAAACACGATTTAACAGATGAGTGGTGTGTGGAAGAAGAACACTTAGAACAGCTTAAACAACTTAACTATGCTGTATTAAATTGCAGTGCAAAAACAGGCGAAAATGTTGAAGAAGGCTTTACCGAACTTGCTGAACTATTGGTTAGTTAATTGATAATTTCATATGATTCCTGAAATTGTTAAAAACTTTCTATTAACCCAAAAACAAGGCAGCGGATTCTTTTGCCTTTCATTAAACAAAAATCATCACATTGTTCAATGTTATGGAGAGCCTCAACTCTTGGGGTTAAAAGAACCCAATAAAAACATCCCTATTTTTGAATTTTTACCGATTCTTATCACCGAAAGTTTTACCACTGATTTTAAAATTCCTTTTTATAACATCAGCGAGGAATTTGTCTGCAATATTTATTTCATTACACAACCGTTATGTAACTATTTAATATTAATAGATCGATCTGAAATTTTTCAAATCACTCAAAAATACCAACAGTTTGCTCATGACGACAACATTACTAAAAACAAATTTAAAAGAATAGCCGAACAATTAGAAAAGACTCAAGATAAATTAAAACAATCCAACAATGAAAAAGCGACCTTAATAGCGATGCTTTCCCATGAATTGGGTACACCTTTGACTTCTATTTTAGGCTACTCAGAGCTTATGCTAAACAATGCAACCGACCCTAAAAAAGGCATAGAGATTATTCACAGAAATGCCAACTATTTACAACACTTGATTGAAAACACATTGATGTTTGGCAAAACCGAAGCCGGAGGGCAGCAAATTCAATTTGAAAATGTATCAGCAAACTCTCTTTTCAAAGACCTTGCGGCATCAATGCTTCCAGCTGCCCAAAATAAAAATCTTGTTTTGCGTATTGCTGATGATTTTGATGTTGAAGAAACCCTTAATATTGATTTAACCAGAACCAAACAAATCTTGATTAATTTGCTTAATAACGCAATCAAATATACAGAGTTTGGGTCGGTAGAATTGCAATTTTCTAACAATGCAAGTCATTATATTTTTTCTATCATTGATACAGGGCTTGGTGTTGCAAAGGAACTGCAAAGCACAATTTTTAATCCATGGGAAAGAATAAAAGAGAACACTGAGTCTGGATCAGGGATTGGCTTGTTTATTAGTAGAAAACTGACCCATGCCATAGGTGGGAAAATTCAATTAAAGAGCTCTTCAAAAGAAAATGGCTCGGTATTTCAACTCATTCTACCCGTGCAAAAAATGCCATCTGGCAAAATTGTTATATCTGATGATGAGTATGAAAAAGCCAAGAACAAATCAATCCTCATCATTGATGATGATTATGACATATTGATTTTGATAGAGGCATTGCTTCAATCAAGTGGACTCAAGATCTTTACTACTACAGATTACCCTAAAGCACGCAGAATCTTAGACCAAGAAAAGATTGATATTATACTAACAGATTATAACCTAGGGACCATAACTGCCTCATCTTTTATAACTGAATTGAAAGATGCGCACATAGATTTGCCTATTTTGCTCATGTCAGCTATGCCCTCTGACACGATTAAAGCCAGCTATTTACGGCTTGGGTTTAAAGATGTCATTAGCAAGCCATTAAATAGAAAAAAATTGTTAAAAGTTCTTCTTTCCTATTTGTAGGATCTATCTTCTCTGATTGTTCAATCTCCGGTGGCGAATTCTACTAAAAAGTTCCTTTCTTTGTGTCTCTTTCCAGTCTTTGGTGCTGTAATTTTGGTTTTTACCATAAATTTTGGCTGCAAAATCATACTCTTTATAAGCCAACAATTTTTGTTTTATTTCTTTTTCAACAATATCAATCATAATACAGTCATCTAACAATCCTATTTTTGGTATGTCATCTGGAATAAGGTCGTCTTCTTGAGTAAAATACTGTAGTGCAGATAAGATAAATTGCCTGTCTGGCTCCGAAGTCTTCCATTGTTTGTTCGACAGCATGTCAATCATTTTTTCGAGTGTTTCCATATGCTCTACTACGAATGTGTCTTGGGGTTGCTTTTGAAATTTTGATAAAGATTCTTTTGCGTTAACAATCACTTTGCTCGCATCAATGTTCTTCGAATTCAAAAGAACTGCATTGAAATGGTCTGTTACATCTTGTGTAATGTTTAAATTATATACCTCATTCATTGACTTATCCTCTATTTAATCGTCTATAATACTATAGCACTTAGCATAGGCTTTATTCATGTGCCAATGGTCACTTTGTCAGCTTTCTAAGACTAATTGAAGCATATCACTAGATTTTTAATGTGCTTTACTGTTAATATTAGAGGTTGCTAATAAACAAAATAACAAGAGGATTCTCAATGAGTGATAACAAATCGATTGTAGAAGACCCCAATAGCGCTAAAGCGTCTAGCAGACGGAAGTTTTTAGGGCAAGCTGCGGCTGTTTCAACAGTTGTAGCATCGGGTTCTGTTGCTGCCAATAATTTACCCCCCAATGTACCCGCATGGCAAAAACACCTTGGGAAACCAGTTAATTCAAATCCTTATGGACAGCCATCTAAGTATGAATCAGATGTTAGACGCCTGAGAGTGCCTTGGCTGACTCCTGACTCAATCGCCTCTATTAGTTTTACGCCTCTGGCTGAAATAAAGGGCATGATTTCTCCAAATGGGCTTGCTTTTGAAAGGGACCATGGGGGATTGCCGACCATTGATCCTAAACAGCACCGTTTGATGATTCACGGATTAGTAGATAAGCCCATCATTCTAACCATGGAAGACATTGAACGGTTTCCAACAGTCTCAAGAGTTCACTTTATTGAATGTCCTGCAAATTCAGCAATGGAATGGAAGGGTCCGCAAGTAGGTCGTTTACAGTTCACTCATGGGATGACCAACTGTTGCGAGTGGACAGGCGTTCCATTGAAGTATATTCTAGAAGAAGTGGGAGTCAAACCTGAAGGCAAGTGGCTGTTGGCTGAAGGTGCTGATTCTGCATCTATGAGTCGCTCTATTCCTATGGAAAAAGCCTTAGATGATACACTTGTTGTTTTTGGCCAAAATGGTGAAGCCTTAAGACCAGAGCAAGGATACCCGCTTAGATTGTTAACACCTGGCTGGGAAGGCAATACATCCATTAAGTGGTTACGCCGCATAGAAATAACCGCAGAACCATCCTATCAACGGGAAGAAACTTCAAAATATACTGACCTTTTGAATCCGCAAGATCCAGAACACAAAGATTTAATAGGCAAAGCCTATTTGTTCTCTTGGATTATGGAAGCCAAAGCGATAATCACTTTTCCTTGTCCAGAAAAGCCCCTCAAAGGCCATGGAAAATATGTGATGAATGGTTTAGCTTGGACCGGTACAGGAAAAATCAAACATGTTGATGTATCATTAGATGGAGGGATTAATTGGCAACAAGCCGAGCTCAACGGCTTAGTTCTTGACAAATGTTGGACGCGTTTTAGTTTGACTTTTGAATGGAACGGAGAAGAAATACTCTTACAATCAAGGGCAACAGGCGAAGATGGTTATGTTCAACCAACTCTCAAGCAATTGAGAAAAGCTCGCGGCGTAGCCAGTATTTATCACAACAATGCCATTCATACTTGGAAAATCAACAAAAATGGAGAGGTGGAAAGTGTACAAGTTTAAAGTCAATAAAAAATTAGCCTTAGCCATCATTGCTTCATTGTCTCTCAACGCATGTTCTAATGACAACTCCGCGAATCAAAATGACTCAAGCGTAGTCTTGGCTGTGGTTAACACTGTTTTGCCTGCAGCACAAGCTGCTGACTATGAATCTATTTCAATAAAGCCTGGTGGATTTAACTTGGGCAAAGTTGCAAGCGAAGAAGAAATTGCTGGTTGGCATATTGAAGTCTCTCCAACACACAATTTACCACCTGGCGGAGGTTCTGCAGCCGACGGCGAAGACTTGTTTGAAGACGAATGTTCCAGCTGTCATGGCTCTTTTGGTGAAGATGTTGGACGCAACCCCGTTTTAGCAGGTGGCGAAGGCACTCTAAAAGATAGACAAAAGCCAGAACGAACAGTAGGCTCATATTGGCCCTATGCTTCTATTTTATTAGACTATACCCACCGAGCCATGCCTTTTTCATCCGCTCAATCTTTGACTTGGGATGAAACTTGGTCGTTGTCTGCATATGTTTTGTATCTTAACGATATCATTGAAGATGAAGACTTTGTTTTTAATGCTGAAAGTTATTCCCAAATTGTTATGCCAAATGTAGATGGGTTTGTTCGAGATAAACGGCCTGATACACACAACTCTCGCTGTATGAAAGACTGCAAAAACCCTAAGGAAATTAATGTTAAAACTGCATTGTTGGGCTATGGATCAGGTGCGGAAGACGTGGTTGAAGAAACAAAAGTAGTTAAAGGTCACGAAATTGGGCAGAAAGTTTATGATGCTACATGTAGGTTGTGTCATGACTCTGGCTTAGCTGGAGCACCAAAAGTAGATGACGTGTTGACTTGGGAACACCGCTTAAGGCAAGGGATCAGTCAAGTACACAAACACGCCATAAATGGCTTCCAGGGGCAAAATGGTGTTATGCCTCCCAAAGGTGGAAATATGGAATTAACTGACGAAGAAGTAAAAGCAGCAGTAGATTTCATGCTAAAAGACATAGAAAAATAACAAAAACTTTAAAAACCTGCATTCAGCTTATATTCAACATTGCTAATATAAGATGAATAGGTTAGAATAACCGACTAAATTTAACTAGGAGATACATTATGAGTTTAACAAGAAGAGGCATGCTTAAGCGAATCATTGCTGGCAGTGCCGTTGCACTGGTTCCATTTAGCGCATTTGCGCAGTGGGCAGAAGCAGCATTTAAAGCAGATAACTACAAAGCTGCTTTGACTGCAATTGGTTCAGAAGGAGCTGTTGCAAGCGATAAAATCAAATTAAAAGCACCTGAGATTGCTGAAAATGGAGCCGTTGTACCCATTCAGGTTAGCTCTACTCTAGAAAACATTGAGTCAATCAGTTTATTGGTTGAAAAAAACCCAACGCCATTAACCGCACAATTTAAAATGTTTCCTGGTTTAAAACCAGATTTTAAAATCCGAGTAAGAATGGGCGAAACTTCAAAAGTTGTCGCAATAGTAAAAGCAGATGGTAAATCTTATTCTGCTAGTTCTGAAGTTAAAGTAACAATCGGCGGCTGCGGCGGTTAAGGAGAAAAATTATGAGAATCAAAGCTAAATTAAAAGGTGATGTTGCAACCGTTAAATTGTTAATTAAACATGCAATGGAAAGTGGACGTCGCAAAGATGAAGCAGGTAAAATAATCCCTGCTAAATTTGTACAAACTGTTTCAGGGCACATTGCTGGAACACAAGTATTTGAAGTAAATACTGGTGCTGGTGTATCTAAAAATCCATTTATTCAGGTGGTTTTAAATGGCCGTGCGGCAGGAGAAACAATTGATTTCAAATGGACGGATTCATCGGGCGCTTCTGAAGAGAAGTCTGTTACTTTAAAGTAATAAAAAACCTTTACAAAAGAGTTAATTAAAGAGATTGTTTGTTTGACAAACAATCTCTTTTTTTTTGTGCTACCATTGCGCAATGTCAAACCAATATCGAAACACAAAATGAAGTATTCTATAATCATACTGCTATCTATTCTAAGCTTAATGGCTTGCGATAAGCCTAAAAAAACTGCTTTCAACGAAAAAAACTCTGTGGGAAAAACGAGCAGCCCTACAGAAGAAACAAAACCAAAGACCATTACCCTCAAAGAAATTTCGAGAATCGCATTGGTTGAAGCAAATCAATTTTTAAAAAACGCCAAGCAAGAAAACCTAGATTTTTCTGCTATTATGCCGATTTATGAAAAGGCACAGAAATCTTATAATCAAGGCGACTACAAGCAAGCCCAAATAACGGCTGTAAAAGTCCGTCAATTGATTGAAAGATTACTCAGCAATAGATAATTAAAAATTTATATGGGAAATTCTTTCCGTCTATTATTATTGTGTCTTCCTTTTTGGGCATGTGCCGATATTGTAAAGCCTGCTTTGGTAGAAATAAGCGTACATGTTGACGGACACTACGAAATAGAAATTCGTGCCAGTATCGAAGCAATGTTAACAGGTATTAATTCACAATATAAAAACACAAAAGAATCTCCCAATGCCAAGCAATACGATGTATTGCGAGAAATGTCCGCAAAAGAACTTGAGTTAGCTTTTAAACCTTTTTATCAGGCTTTCACTAACAGTGTGAAACTAAAGTTAGATGATAAACTCGCTCCAATAGAAATAACCAAAGTGAATATCCCTGTGCCGGGTTATACTAAAGTTCCAAGAATTAGCCTCATTATATTATCTGGAAATATCAACCGCTCAGTACAAACCATCAGCTGGTTTTACCCATCAGATTATGCTGACAACGCTGTAAGAGTTAGACAGGTTGATGACTCCCAGAAAAAATGGCATTGGTCAAACTGGCAATGGTTACGTGACAACCAATGGAGCCAACCTTTCTCATTAAAAGAAGTATTTCACAAGCCGGCATTAGTTACTACTATTTATACTTATACAACAGCAGGTTTCAGACATATTTTGCCTAAAGGGCTTGACCATATTTTGTTTATCTTGGGCATATTTTTATTGAGTGTCAAAATTCGACCATTACTGCTACAAGTCACTATGTTTACCATTGCTCATTCCATCACATTGAGTTTGGCGATGTTAAACATTTTTTCACTGCCCGCCAATATTGTCGAGCCCTTAATTGCTCTATCTATTGCCTATGTAGGTATTGAAAACATAATAACCAAAACAATAAAACCCAGCAGGCTGATTATAGTGTTTATTTTTGGCTTACTGCACGGAATGGGTTTTGCCAGTATGCTCAGTGATTTTGGTATGCCAAAAGATGCTTTTGCAACAGCATTAATTAGTTTTAATGTTGGTGTGGAATTGGGACAATTAACGATTATTGCACTGGCATTTGTTTTTGTTGCCTATTGGTTTAGATACAAGTCTTGGTATCGCAATGTCATTGTAATTCCTGCTTCTTTAATTATTTCAGTGATCGGTCTTTTCTGGACCTATCAAAGGATTGCTTTTTAGAGGCGTTTAAAACTATAATAGTCAGATGAAGAAACAGTTTATTCCATTGCCTTTTTATGCCAACTATTCGGATCAAACCATGTTGGACAAAGCACATGCTTTTAACAATATGATTCAAAAAAGACGAACCGTGCGAGACTTTTCTAGTAAACCTGTTTCTAAACAAGTTATCGAACAATGCATCCTTGCCGCTGCATCTGCTCCAAGTGGCGCTCATATGCAACCTTGGCACTTTGTCGCTATTGGCAATCAAGACATTAAATCTGAAATCAGAATCGCTGCTGAGACCGAGGAAAAGGAATTTTACCAACATCGCGCAAGTAAAGAGTGGCTTAAAGCCCTGGAACCATTGGGAACCGATACCAGTAAACCTTTTTTAGAAGAGGCACCTTGGCTAATCGCCGTGTTCGCACAACGATATGGCTTAGACGCTGAAGGCAACCGTTTCAAACACTATTACACCCCAGAATCTGTTGGTATAGCCTGCGGGATGTTAATTACAGCCTTACATAACAGTGGTTTAACCACACTAACACACACCCCAAGCCCCATGGGCTTTTTAAAACAAATCCTAAAACGTCCAGATAACGAACGTGCCTACATGCTAATCGTCTGTGGCCATCCCACCAATGATGCCCAAATCCCCAACTTAAAACGAAACTCTTTAAGCCAAGTTTCTACGTTTTTTGAATGATTCCCCAACATATCACAATTTTAAACTTAACTATGCCCAACATCTATAAACTCCTAATCTTAGTATCAATATCTCTTTTAGTGTCTTGCTCAAATAAAATTGTTTTTAATGAAAACATTACATCAAGTACTAATATTCTTATAATATCAGAATACCCTGATACTTTTTACATAGACGTAATTGGTACAACTATCTTTGCAAATGGGAAAAAAGAATTTGGAAAATTTGGCATTGATCCGAATAAAACTACATGGCTATGCACTAAATTCCTGTTCCACAACTCCGACACTGCTATTAGCTATACATAGCGTCAATAGCCTATTAGGAATTTGTGGTTCCCAATATCTTCGGTTAAACCGATAACAAAATTCATTTAGGTACTCCTGTACA
>JAJRQG010000060.1 GCA_024280395.1 Gammaproteobacteria bacterium
GCTCTGACTTCTTCGATATTAGACTTGAGTTTTTCTAGCAAGGCATCATTGGGACACACAGCAATAATAGGCATTTGTTTATCGACCAATGCCAATGGGCCGTGCTTTAGTTCGCCAGCGGGATAGCCTTCGGCATGAATATAAGTGATTTCTTTGAGCTTAAGCGCACCTTCCATGGCAATCGGATAATGTACACCACGGCCCAGGAATAAAGCACTGTCACGAATTACAATTTTCTCGGCCATTTTTTTAATTTGATCATTCAACAACAATGCTTGGTTAATGATGCCGGGCAATGCGCGCAATTGTTTGGCGAGGTTACAGCGAAGAGTTTGGTCTATGTTGTTGATTTCTGCAAATTTTAATGTCAACAATGCCAGCACTGACATTTGTGTAGTTAAGGCTTTGGTAGATGCAACACCGATTTCTGGACCTGCCCTGGTCATTAAGCAATAATCACTTTCACGGTCTAAGGTTGAGTTGGCTACATTGCAGATAGCCAATGTGGTCAGGTAATTGCTTTGTTCTTGGGCGAATCTAAGTGCGGCCAATGAATCGGCTGTTTCTCCAGATTGAGAAATGGTTAAAAATAGGGTGTTGGCTGGAATCACTGGGTTTCTGTATCGGTATTCACTGGCAATTTCTACTTGGGTCGGAACTCTTGCGATTGATTCTAACCAGTATTTAGCCATCAATCCAGCATGATATGATGTGCCACAAGCCACGATATGAATTTGTTGGGTTTGTTTTAATAACTCTTCTAAATCTTTACCGATAAAATGATTGGAGACTTTGCCATCGTAGATTCTGTCTTCTAATGTGTTGGCAACTGCGGTGGGTTGTTCGTGAATTTCTTTGAGCATATAATGTGCATAGCCATCTTTGCTTAAAGCATCGGCGGATAAATTGACGGTTTTGAGTTCACGTTCAACGATTTCATCATTTTTGTCATATATGGTGCAGTCATCAGGCGTAATTTCAACAATATCGCCTTCTTCCAAATAATGAAATTCTTTGGTTTCATTAATTAAAGCCTGCACATCAGAGGCAATAAAGTTTTCGCCTTCTCCACGGCCAACAATTAGCGGGCTACCTTTTCTGGCTGCAATGATTCTTTCGGGTTCACAGCTGTTGGTAATCGCAACAGCATAGGCACCATCGAGTTCTCGCAGTGCTTTATGACAGGCTGCCGAAAAATCCATGCCTTGTTGATAATAGTGAATCAAATGCACCAAAGTTTCTGTGTCTGTATCGGATTTAAATTCATATCCTTTGTCGATTAGCATGCTTCTTAAGGGCATATAATTTTCGATAATGCCATTGTGTACCACGGCAATAGTTTGGTCGGAATCATGCGGGTGTGCATTGCTGGTTGTGGGCTCGCCATGGGTTGCCCAACGCGTATGACCAATGCCAGACTGACCAGAAATGGGGCGTTCTGTTAATTGTTGGATAAGGTTGTTGAGTTTGCCTGCTTGTTTGCGAATCTCAATGGTGCCATTACTATTGATGGCGATTCCTGCTGAATCGTATCCACGGTATTCAAGGGTCTTTAAGCCATTGATAATGATATCGACTACATTTCTATTGGCTGTTGCTGCTACGATTCCGCACATATGTTTCTCTATTTATTCGAGCATCATTTAAAGAGATGCTCTTTGTCATTAATTAAGGGCATTCTAGTTTATCTTACTGTCTTTGTCTATTTTTCGGATTTTTTTAAAGCCACCAGGCCTGTTAGGTAAATTTCATCATCATTTGACCACAGGTCGTTGGCTTGGAGTTTGCATAAATTTGCAAATTCTATGGCCTTGGTTAACTGATTCAATTGCATATTGGTTTTAGAAGTTAATAACAGGTAGGGGTAAGCGACTGGTGATAAATTTTCAGACTCTTGTAACACAGATTGGGCTTTTAGTGGTTTGTTGCTATCAAGATAGTACTTTGCCAATGTGTTGTTTATGTCAATAATGATTTGTCCATCATCGGTTGTCTCGGCCATTGTTTTAGACAGAATTAGCAAGTTTTCTACTTTTTTTGGCTTGCCAGTTTGGTAATAATATCGTGCCCTGAGTAAGTTAAGTCGGGGTGTTAGTGTTTCTTCTTTGGAACTTTCTATGTGTTGTTGTATGCTTTCTATTAAATCAGTTATTTTGCTAAGATTGTTTTGTTCGAGTTCAACAGAAATGGCTAAAAACGTGTTCTCTATAATAGCGCGCTTGTTGTTGGCCGCCATTGCCAATTCTAGATGCTCTTGTAAATATATGTTGGCTGTTTGCCATTGTTTTCTGAGTTCGGCAAGTATAATTGTATAACGTTTGGCTGCCAGTAGCATGGCGTTAAAGTCAATTTCTACGGCTATGTTTTCTAATTCTTGATTGAGTAGCCATGCTTCATTTATTTTTCCTTGAGCGATTAAGACAGATATGATTTCATTGAGTGTTGCACCGGTGCCAAATTTGTGGTGAAGGCTTCTGGTAATATTTAGTGCTTGTTTTAGATGCATGATAGCCTTGTTGTAATCGGCTTGTTTGATGGCGATACGAGCAGTGACTGAATGATTTTTTGCTTGCCCGATTAAGTCACCTGTTGCAACCAATAGTTGAATCGCTTTGTTGGTATAAGCGATGGCTTGCTCTGTTTTTCCCATTCTCAATAATAGGCTGGCCTTGGTAGAATAAGTTTCCGCCAAAAATTCGTATTCTTGTGACTCTTTGAGTTGTCTTTCGATAATGTTTAGTTCGTTTAAAGAGTCTTGATTTCTTGATAGAGAACGGTAAACCAAGCTTAATTTGTAGTGGGTATTGAGAAGGTTTGGATATTCTTGATTTGTATATTTAGATATCAATTGTGTGTATATTTTTTTTGCATTATCTGGCTTGCCTTGACGCAACAAAATTCCGCCTTGTATATTGGCCGCCTCAATTTCTATACTCGGGTTGGTATTGCTGCTATTTATCGACTCTATAATTGACAAGGCTTTTAATGGCTCTCCCAGAGAGTCTTTTAGTTTGGCCAGTTCTAATGCGGCCAAATGATAATCGGGATTTTCTTCTAGGCACAGTTCATAATAGTGAATGGCTTGGTTTCTATTTTTGTTCTTAGCAGCTGATAAACCATGTAAATATAGTTCCAACAAATAGGGGTTCTCTGGGATCAGCGTGGCTTCGCTTAATTGTAGTTCAGCACCATTGCTTTGATTATGTAACCAACTGAGTGCTTGTTTGAAAGCAGAGTTTAATTGTTGACTTTTGAAAGCCTGTTTTTTTACTTCTCCTTGTTTGTTTCGAATCGAAAATTCAACCATGAACTCATTGTCTTGAATAGAGACATCACTTGTCACAACCAGTAAATTTGGAGAAAGTTTCCATTGAGTTTCAAGGTATTGTTGTTGATTTAGATTGTTGGGTTTGTCCGAGTACTGTTTAATCGTAACAGCTTTAGATAAAGACAATACTTTTTCAACGTATAGGCTTGGGCTATTTTCTAACCATTCATTTTCAGTAACATCGGAATTGGGCAATACAACAAAAACAGGTTTTGTCTGGATGCTTGTACTTGGACTATTTGTGTTGTACTTCAGTAAAACTGTTATTATTCCAATCAATAAAATGCCCGTTAAAATTGTATTGAAGTTGGTTTTTTTGGATAAAGTTTCTTTGTTTTTACTGGTTGAAACCAATGTAACTTTGGGTAGAAACTTGGTTCCATGACCATAAATGGTTTCAAAATAGTTTTCATTATTTTTATCGGTCAGTATTTTTTTCAATTTATAAATACTTTGATCTATGGAGTTGTCAGCAATGATTCTTCCGTTCCAAACATTTTCTATCAGTTGATTCTTATCGATAATTATAGCAGGATGTTTCACAAAATAAGACAGCAGTTGATAATTTTGCTTAGTAAGAGTCACTAACTCCGAATTGTAATAGAGTTGTTTTTTTTCGGTATCTAGTTTAAAACCAGAGAATAAATATTGCATGTAAGTAGTGGTATATGGCTTGTAAAAAAACGATAAATCAATTCTAACATTTTTTTTCATTGATGGTACAAATTGTTTTCACTGCTATTTTTTTGTGAACCAGTTCACAATTATGAGCGTGGTCATTATTCAGTCATAATTGCAAGGATAAAAATCAGGTTTCAGTCCTTATTAATGGGTCAGTAATAAGTAAAATATCAGTTAATGAATAATTTAAGGTGTATCTATGAAACTGATAAATATTAGAATTTTAACGGGTGTGACATTAATTGCTGTTTGTTACTCAACTTTGGTCGCCAAAGAGCTGAGTTTTGCAGATGCAGTATTGCTGTCAAACAACACCGCTGCAACGGGTTTAACCCAATCTTTTTCAAATATTGAGGCGGCCGATGTTGATGGTGATGGAGATATGGATATCGTTATTTCTCAAGCCAGCCCAGCCAGTAAAATTGTGTGGTTGGAAAACGATGGTGGAGATTTTGTAGATTTTCCACGGATATTTATTGATACTGCGATTCAGTCAGTTAAGGCTATACAACTGGTAGATTTGGATAATGACGGTGATGTTGATGTCGTGGGAGTTGACAAAGTTGCGGATCAATTGCTGTGGTTAGAAAACCAAAATGCAGGACAGACCTGGACCAAATATGTTATTGAAACAGGTGTTTCAGTTAATTCTGCCAGTGATTTAAGTATTGCTGATATTGATGCAGATGGTGATTTGGACGTTGTGGTGGCTGCAAACACGGTTTCCACATTGTATTGGTATGAGAATGGTGGTGCTGCGGCGAGCTGGATGAAACAAGATACAGGAATTGTTACTGCAGGCAATGTTTCTGCAGTTGCTACTGGTGATTTAACTTTAGATGGAGCGATAGATATTGTTTATGGTACTGAATCAGGTTCACCCTATATTAAGATAGTCGGTAATCAAAATGGTGATGGCAGCAGTTGGATTTCTTCAACAGTTGCAACAGGAACAGCTGCAAGCATTGTCGATATACAATTAGCAGATTTGGACTTGGATGGCTTGGCTGAAATATATTTCCATGAGACTAATTTCAGATTAGATCAGTTGACTTATAGCCCTTCAACTTTTTCTTGGAGCAGTGTTCCCATAATAGCTTCGGGTGTTTACGGTAAGACCAGCTTTGCAGACATGGATAACGATGGGGATTTAGATATTTTGGTGGGCAATAGCAATAATTTA
>JAJRQG010000061.1 GCA_024280395.1 Gammaproteobacteria bacterium
AAGGAAAACCAGCAAAGGTTATCAATATTGCTATCGCTCATAAGTTATTGAGACAAGCTTTTGCAGTGGCTGTTAACAATGTTGAATATTCGGCAAATTATGCTTAAAATAGTTGACTACAAGCACAGTTCATTGCGAGGATCCACGCGACACCCAATCAAGTTGAGTGCAGGCTTTTTGGCAATCTCAATGGGTTTCGTGGTTTCGTTTCATACTGATAAGTTGGCGTTAGAAGCCAATTTCTCCAATGTTTGCCTAAATGACATATCGAATATTTCCATGCCATATTTATTTCTATTTTTTGGAATGGCATTTTCCAAAATATTAATTTCTTCAATTAGAAAACTATTAATTATTGAAGAAGTCGAGATTGTATCACTTTCTATACTAGATTTTTTAACTTTTAGCAGCTTTTCGATTTCTACTCGAATAGAACCTCCTGGTAAAAATTCGTTAAGAAGCTCATCAAATATTATAGGTGGTTGAGAATAATATTTGATTACCCACTTGCAACAAAGAATAGGACGGAGCGAGTACAAATATGCCTTTATCTTCACTTCCTCAAAATGCAGAATTTTTTTCATATTTCCTTTTGCCATCGATATATAATGGTGACCAGAACTTTCTGGTAAGAATGCTTTTTTTGACAGATCTAATAATGGACTTAATGCATCGGAATTAACACTATATACAATTGGAGAACTCAGCCACTCTAAAAGAGCAGGATTAGATTTACGAAGGAGACCAAAAGCCTTTTTAATATCCCAACCATTAATATCAAGAACTGGATCAATAGGTAACTCAATGACGTCACGTTTTTCAAAGACTGACAAATACCAATCAGTTTTATGAGCGTAGATAAACCTCACATCGTAATCACTATCTTCAGATGGAAAACCCCATGCACGACTTCCCGATTCAATAGCTAGAATAATACTTACATCATTTTCGATTTCTATTTTTTTTAATTCTTCTAGTATTTTCGGTTTCATAATAAATTCTCATTGGCTTCTAACAATTTAGCAAGGCTACAAATAGGCATGATATCAATGTATTTGCATTTTTTAAATCATTCATTGTTATTATTTTTGTCTTATATTCTTATGAATATCTGACAAATTCAATGTTTACTTATTGTGCCAAAATAATAAATTATACTCCTAATATATATGGCCTTTAAGTTTTTAAAAATATATTTTCGTGACTTTTTTGTGCTTTTATAACTTATCAGAAATTTCAATGTCTTTTTTTAACAAAGAATTAATGATTTCATTAATAGATACATTACTGTCTTTTTTAGATAGCATTTTAAGAAAGTAATCTTTAACCTCTTTGTCTAAATATATCGGAATATCTAAATCTTCTAAGGGGCGATAAAAATTTCCTTGTTCTGCATGGGTAAAATCATATTCTTGTTTCATATTGGGCACCTTTTATTATAGGTTTTCAGTTCGTTCTTTGTGGCTTTTCTAGCACTGATAATTCTTACTATTTCAACTCCATTTCATCGTTAAATTTATGGACAACAACCAATAAAGCTTTATCAATAGATTTTCCTAAAAGAATCCGCCTGTCTTCATTTTCTGAATGTTCCAAGTAATATGTACTTAAAGCATATGGATCTGTAAAAACATAAGAAGCCTGTTCAAAAGAAACACCATGTTTTCTCTTATTAATCTCTTCTTTAGACTTATCCCATTAAAATTTTATATAAAAATTTTAACTCATTTATTTAAAATATTATACATGGAATTATAGATTTTAAGAACAATTCTATTATATCTGTGGATAATACCCCAATGATTTTAGATTTTAATAAATTATTCCCTACCCTTAACAAGGTCACTGCCACAGGTACAATTCGTACAGTTCCTGAAGATTTCAAAGTCACTGAACTCAATGACATTAAACTTTCAGGCGAAGGTGAGCATTTGTGACTGTATGTACAGGAAACGGGCTGCAATACCAATTGGCTAGCCAAACAATTGTCTAATGTCTGCCAAGTTCCACAAAGACAAGTGGGTTATGCGGGTTTAAAGGACAGGCATGCGGTAACACAACAATGGTTCAGTATCCAGTTACCCAAAGTGACTGATAGAGATAAAATTGAATCAGCCCTACCCGATGAAGTCACAATCCAACAAGCACAGCCGAAAAATAAAGACAGGGCAATTAGATGCCAATCAATTTGAAATAATAACTCGAGATATTGAAGGTGACAAGCAATAAACCGAGTAAATTATTCTAAGTATTGTAGCCAATAAAATCGTTTTATCCCTTAGAAATCTTAATAATCAGCTAAATTACTTTAATTCTTTATTTTGAATCGAGAAAATAACAACTATAGTGTATACAGAGATTAACGCTATAACAATAATACCTCCCCACAATGAAATGGGCAAAAGATAGGATGCATCACTGCCATCGGTAGTTATTAAATAGACCAAAAGCCATACCCAGACCAATGCCAAACACACTGGTGATAATTAACCCCAATTTGTTATTGAGAGACAATATACCAATGGAATACCAGACAGAGCAATCAAAACCAACCCTGTAAATAAATGGTGAATATTGTAAGGCCCGATATCGAAATTGCTGTTGGGAGAGAACTGCAATGAAATTCTCAATATGATAAAGGTTCCAATCATTGAAATTAATAAAAATAGCATCCTCTGGTTATTTCTAGGTTTCATTAGATTTTAAATTTTCCTTAAAATAACGGTATCAGAGTTAATTATGTCAGTTTTGTATTGCCAAGTTTTAGCAATATATTCGAAGGTTTGGTCACTGTAAAAACACACATGGGTTAGATCATTTTTATAATGCCAAGTCGTAAAACTTGCTTTATCAAGCAACCGCTTCGTCATGACTCCTAAAAACCCTCCACTATTTAGCAAGCCAGTTAGCATGGCCAATTCTTTATGAGGACTGTGTAAATGTTCGATCACTTCAGTACAAGTGATAAAATCATATTTGCCTGTCAATAGTTTCCTATCGTCAGCATAAAAGACATCAAAATTTTCAACTTGATAACCCTGCTCTGCAAGTATGACTGAAATAGCGGGTCCAGGGCCGCTGCCAAAATCTAACCCTTTTGCTTGTTTGATTAATTGCTTGGCCAAGGGCAATAATAATTTATTCAAAAATTTTCGATAGCCCAAATCATCAGGGTTATTTTGATGCTGGTCATAAATCGACTTCTCCTGTTGAAGACTGAGAAACTGTTCTGGCTTAACAAACACCAAATCACAGTGTCCGCACTGCCAATAATCCCGTTGCTTATCACGATGATAATGCTGGATATTATTATTTAAACACAGTGGACAATTCATAGAAATTTGAGGTTGATTTATGTTAAAGTAGTCAATCGAAAAAAACCATGATAACACACTATGAAAAATCACAATTTATTGCTACTGATTCTGCTTAGCTTTTCTGTATTTGCTACCGAAAATTCTAAAGACAAAGACGATGAAAAAAAATGGGATGTCAACAACCCTCCTGGCGAAACAAGCTTAGCTACGATTAAGACCGATAACGGCACTTGGATGAACCTTGATGTTTCTGCTGATGAGCAAACCATTGTATTTGATCTACTGGGTGATATTTACACCATGTCCATAGCTGGCGGCAAAGCCACCAATATCACCAATTCTATGGCTTGGGATATGCAACCACGTTTTTCTCCCGATGGAAATTCCATTGCTTTTACTACCGACCAAGGCGGTGGTGATAATATCTGGACGATGCATATTGATGGCAGCAACCAGCAACAAGTCACCAAAGAAAAATTTAGACTACTCAATCAACCCGCTTGGTCAATTGATGGCAATTATATTATTGCCCGCAAGCATTTCACAGGAATGCGTTCAATCGGTTCAGGCGAAATCTGGATGTACCACAAATCAGGCGGTGATGGTGTTCAATTAAACAAAAGACCAAACGAGCAAAAAGATTTGGGCGAACCCATATTTACACCTGATGGCAAATATGTGTTGTACTCACGTGATGCCACTCCTGGAAAATACTTTGAATATTCAAAAGACTCAAACAACCAAATTTATGACATTGAAGCGATTGATTTAAAAACAGGCGAGATTGATGTCTGGGTATCTGGTGCTGGTGGTGCGGTTCGCCCTACTCCTTCACCTGATGGCAAAACTTTGGCCTTTGTGCGTCGTGTACGCAACCAATCTACACTGTTCCTACAAGACCGTGAAAGCGGCAAACTTACACCAATCTACGATAACTTAGAACGTGACATGCAAGAAACATGGGCAATACATGGTGTTTACCCTTCTTTTGCATGGACCAACGGTGGCAAGGATATTGTGTTTTATGCGAAAGGCAAGATTCACAAGATTAATATAAAGACTAAAGATGTCGCAGAAATTCCTTTCCTGATCGATGATACGCGTAAGATTTCTAAAGCGGTAACGGTTAAAATCAACCCTGCACCCGAGGTATTCAATGCCAAGATGTTGCGTTGGTTGCAAAAATCACCCGATGGAAAGATGGCAGTGTTTGTATCTTTGGGATACATTTATACGGTTAAATTACCAGATGGAACGCCCAAACGCTTGACCAAACAGACTGAAAATTTTGAGCAATATCCGAAGTTTTCAGCCGATGGCAAAAGCATTGCTTACACAACTTGGAACGATAAAGACTTGGGCACGGTTCAGGTTGCTTCGTTATCAGGAAAATCCAAACAAATCACAAGCAAACCTGGGCATTATGTCAACCCATCAATCTCGAGTGACAACAAAACTGTGGTATTTCAGGCTATCGGTGGTGGTTATTTAACTTCTCCTCTGTATTCACAGAAAACAGGCATATTTGTTATTGATAGAAAATCAGGCAAACGTACATTGATTACCAAAGGTGGTTCAGAACCATTTTTTGCACAGGATTCAAAGCGTGTATTTTTCACCACTTCGGACAAAAAAGGCGAAGTGATTACCACACAGCTTGAAAGTACCGACCTAACAGGCAACAAAGGTGAAAAACATTATTCAGGCCAATGGATTACCGATTACAGTATTTCGCCAGATAATAAATGGTTGGCCTTTATCCAAAACTTTCAAGTCTATGTCACACCATTTATTCAAAGTGGCAAGTTTATCTCTACTGGCTCAAAAGCCAGCAATTTACCCTTACAAAAATTCTCAAAAAATGCAGGCAATTACCTAACTTGGTTAAATAATTCCAGTGAATTATCTTGGGCATTAGGGCCCAATGTTTATCAACAAAAATTGGCTGACAAATTCGAATATTTGGGAGGCAAAAAAGACAACCAAGCACAGAAAACTGAGATAACCTTTAACATTAAAGCCGATGTACCCAATTCTAGCGTATTGTTAAAAGGTGCTCGTATTATCACCATGAATGGCGACGAAGTGATTGAAAAAGGCGATATTTTGGTTAATGACAACCGCATTGTTGAGATTGGAACAGACATCAAATCTGATGCCAAAATTATTGATGTCAGTGGCAAAACAATCATGCCTGGCATAGTTGATGTGCATTGGCATGGA
>JAJRQG010000062.1 GCA_024280395.1 Gammaproteobacteria bacterium
GCCAATCATAAAAGCTAATATTTTCTTGTTGCATGTGTCACCTTTAACCTTTGAAAACGCTAGTTTAAGCCAGTGGATTCTCAAATCATGAGAACCAAAAGCATGAAACAGGATTAATGTGTAGAGTCATGTATATTATACTGAATTCAGGAAGTTACATTTTAAATTAACAATTGATTACTTTCTTCACTTGACAATACGCTTGCGTATGGTGAAAATAGTTAGATTAGTTCAATTTGAGAGTAATCATGATATTCAAACAAGCAAAAGTGGCTTTTATTGATGGTGTTCGTACACCCTTTGCTAAATCACCTGGTCCATATGCTCAACTTAAAGCGTATGATCTGGGTCGTGAGGCATTGTTGGCATTAAAGAACCGGAACCCTATATTAGACAATAATTGTGAACAAGTTACCATGGGTTGTGTGATTCACAATGCTGCCACCAGCAATGTGGCCAGAGAATCCTTAATTGGTGCTGGCTATGATTTATCCATACCCGCATCAACAGTTACTCAAGCATGTATCTCTGCGAATCGTGCTATTACCAATACCGTTGAAGCGATACAAGCAGGTGTGATGAAAACAGCAGTGGCAGGTGGCGTAGAATCAACATCCGATGCACCGGTGAGAATTTCTGATAAACTTAAAGCTGTATTACTTAAAGCTCAAAAAGCCCGTGGTGCAAAAGATTATTGGGCAATATTTAAACAATTTAAATTTAAAGATTTAGTACCTGTTGCTCCTGCCATTGCAGAGTTTTCAACAGGTGAAACAATGGGACAAGATGCCGATAGATTGGCTGCTCGATTTGGTGTGACTCGTTTAGAACAAGATGAATTTTCTTTAAGATCGCATCAATTGGCGACCAAAGCCTGGGAAGATGGTAAATTTGATAAAGAAGTTCAAGCCATAATCGCCCCACCCTCATTTGCGCCGATGGAACAAGACAATACTTTTTATGCCAATTCAAATATTCAAAAATTATCCAGTTTAAGACCTGTTTTTGTCAGACCCAATGGCACTGTTACCGCAGGCAATGCCTCACCATTAACCGATGGTGCTTCGGCTTGTTTGTTGATGGATGTGGATGAAGCCAAAAAACAAGGTTATAAACCCAATGTGGTGATTCAGGGTTATACCTACTCAGCGCATGACCCCAACGGAGAATTGTTACTGGGTCCAGCTTTTACCATTCCTAGACTGTTAAATGAAGCTGGCTTGAAAATATCGGATATTGATGTGTTCGAAATTCATGAAGCATTTGCTGGTCAAGTTTTGGCCAATTTAGCCGCATTAAATGACAAAGAATTTTGTGTCGAACGCTTAGGTTTAAAAGGCGCCTTTGGTGAAATCCCCATGGACAAAATCAATACCCAAGGTGGCTCACTTAGTTTAGGCCACCCCTTTGGTGCAACCGGTGGTCGTTTATTAATATCTGCAGCTCGTAGACTAGAAGAAAGCGATGGCGAATATGCTTTAATCTCGGCTTGTGCCGCAGGTGGACAAGGCAACAGTATTCTATTGAAGAAAATCAATAAAACGGTAACTAAGAAAACAAGCAAGAAAACAGCTAAAAAGGTGACTAAGAAAGTCGCAAAGAAGGTTACTAAAAAAACTTCAAAGAAAGTAGCAAAGAAAGTGACTAAAAAAACAGCAACTAAAACGGGCAACAAGGAGAAATAACCATGGCATATTTTACCATTGAAAAACAAGATGGCGTTGCAATCATCTATTTGGATCAACCCAAATCGCCAGTCAATGTACTTTCAGCCGATATGCTGGATGATTTTAAAGGCTTATTGGATACCATTGAAAGTGACAAAGAAATAAAATCTGTGGTTATTTACAGTCGCAAGAAAGATTGCTGGATTGCAGGTGCTGACATCAAAGCCTTTATGGAAATGAAAACCAGTGAAGAAGCCGAAGAATTATCACGAGAAGGCAATAAATTATTGACCCGATTATCCAATCTATCCAAACCCGTGATTGCAGCAATTAATGGTGCAACATTGGGCGGCGGTTTAGAATTTGCATTGGCGTGTCATTACCGCATGGCCAGTACCGATAAAAAAACCGTGTTTGGATTTCCTGAGGTTAAATTAGGCTTATTACCTGGCGGCGGCGGAACACAGCGCTCAGTCAAATTAGCTGGTCTGCGCAATGCTTTAGATATTCTATTAACAGGTAAAAATGTCTATCCATTTAAAGCCAAAAAAATCGGCTTGATTGATGAATTGATTCACAAAGAGGGATTGTTACAGGCTGCAATAAAGGTAGCACGAGATGGTTTTAAGAAAAAGAAAACCAAGAAAAGTTTACTCGATAAAGCCCTTGATACTTCTATGGGTAAGAATTTTATTCTAAAAAAAGCCCGTGAAACAGTCAATCGTCAAACACGTGGCAACTACCCTGCACCTTTGAAGATTCTAGACTGTGTTGAAATTGGTTTAGACAATGGATTGGCAGCTGGTCTTGAAGCAGAATCTGCAGGATTTGCTTATTTACACGGCACTGATGCCTGTAAAAACCTGATTGGTTTATTCTTAGCCATGCAGGATAACAAAAAATTAAAGTCAACGGCCAAAACCAATCAAGTCGACACCATTGCCATGATTGGTGCTGGATTTATGGGCGCTGGTATTACAGAGGTATCCATCAAAGCTGGCTATGATGTGATACTTAAAGACATTTCACTAGAAGGCTTGGGCAATGCACTCAAGACCATATGGAAAGATTTTAGCAAATTGGTCAGGCGCAAAGCCATGGGCGCAGTTGAACGTGACAGATTGATGGCAAAAATTACCACAACTGTTAAAGAAACCGACATGAAAGATGTGGATTTGGTGATTGAAGCCGTGTTTGAAGACATTGGCTTAAAACAAAAAATATTGGCGGGAATTGAAAACACATGTGCCAGCAATACCATATTTGCCACCAATACTTCATCCTTGCCTGTAACTGACATTGCAGCTAAAGCCAAGAAACCCGAAAATGTTGTGGGCATGCACTATTTTTCTCCCGTTCCCAAAATGCCATTGCTAGAATTAATCGTTACCGATAAAACTTCAGCCAGAGCAAAAGCCATTGCCATCAATGTTGGGCTTGATCAAGGCAAAACGGTAGTGGTAGTCAAGGATGGCCCAGGTTTTTATACCACTCGAATTTTATCTGCCATGACTCACGAAGCGATTCAAGTATTAAAACAAGGTGCATCAGTTGAATTTATCGACAGTGCCATGAAAGACTGGGGCTTCCCAGTTGGCCCTTTATCATTATTAGATGAAGTGGGTATTGATGTGGCAGCACATATTGCCCGTGGTGATTTAGGCGACATGTTTAAAGCCCGTGGCATTGAAGAAGATGACAGTGTCGAAAAGTTGTTTAAAGCCAAATTATTTGGACGCAAATCTAAGAAAGGTTTTTATACTTATCCCAAAAAAGGCAGAAAAACAGTCAACAAAGGTATTTACAAATACTTTGGTGGTGAAGAACGCAAAGAACTGGACAAAACTGCTGTTCAAAACCAAATTGGTTTAGCATTTGTGAATGAAGCCATACTGTGTTTACAAGAAGGTATTTTATCCTCTGCATCAGATGGTGATTTAGCCGCTATTTTAGGCCTTGGTTTCCCACCCTTCACTGGTGGACCATTTAGTTATGTGAATGCACAAGGCCCCAACAAAGTGTTAACCACTTTAAACGAGTTACACGATAAATATGGTATCCGTTTCAAACCAGCTGATTTATTAGTTAAACAAGCAGAAACTGGAAAAGAATTTAATTAAATGCAAATAGATAGACACACCACATTATTGTCCAGTTTAAGACTTATGGTGTGTCTATATTTTATAAATATCAACAATCACAAGGAAAAGTGGTTTAAAATGCTATACTCCTAATTTTATTTGATTCTTAATATATGCCCAAAATATTTATTTTAATTCTCTTGTTTTTGATGGATTTCTCAATCAGCGCACAAGAAAACTTAAATGTTACTGACGATACAGCTAACGAAGAAAATCGATTATATGAATATGTTTCATTAGATGATAATAAAGTTTATGATGTGGAAATCATTGTATTTGCTTATAAGAAAGCCTTACCAAATTATAAAACCTACAAAAACAAGCCTATTTTTGATGATTCAACAGCCTTAAACTTACAATTAAAACCCGATGATTATCCTGAAACTGACTACATCATGTTTGACGATTCAAACACCTCTCAAGATATGGATGAAGAAAGCAACAAGTCCGAATTTACCATAGCTATTGCCGATGAAGAAACCAACAAACAAGCACTTGTGTGGTTTGAACATAAACCGGAAGATTACAAACTGATTAAAACTTGGGAAAGATTGATTAAACAACCCAACATTGTTCCACTAATTCATAAAGCTTGGCGACAAGTTGAAACGCCCTTTGAAGATCCAACCTATGTAAAACTCAATAATATTGTTGTTGATGAAAATTCTCCAGATGACGATTCATTTGAGCCTAAAGAGTTTAATCAACCAAGATCAATAAAGAATTCAGCCATCATAAATTCAGTTTCATTGGATAACAACAATGATTTGATAGATTCCAATATTGACACTGATAATGCAAAAGCCTTACAAAAACAGCTTTATTCTGATTTTACTTTAACAGGTATGGTCGCTTTGTCTAAAGGCCGTTATATGCATTTTGGACACAAACTTAATCTATTAATGACTTATCAGAATGAAGAAAATGAACTTAAGAATATGGTATTTTCACTGATTGAAAGAAAGCAGCTAAAAACCGATGAACTCAATTATTTTGATTCACCCTGGTTTGGTAGTATTGTAAAAATCACAGAATTCACTGGAGAAGAAATCGATGAAACAGAAAATAATGCAACTGATCAATAAAAACTTAATAACAGCACTAACCGTGCTCTTTGTATTCAATGCATGCCAACAACATAAAACAGTTGAAATTAGATCGTGGAAGCTAAATCCAGAATATTCAAAGGTTTCCATCATTACAACCAAGAACAACAGTATCTCTGAAGTCTCTGATTTTAAAAGTTTTTCAGGAAACATAGATAGCAATAATAATTTGAAAATCAGCATAGATTTGTCTTCTTTAGAAACCAATATCCCCATTCGAAATGAAAGAATTGGCAAACATTTGTTCCAAACTGAGCTATATCCTACTGCTGACATTCATACTCAATTAAAGCCAGAAGACCTAAATAACGGCATCCACTCTGTTTCATTTGATGTAGATTTACACGGAGTTTCAGCCATTGTTCAAGCTGAATTTTTGGTATTTGAACAGCATGGTAACAAGGTCATTACATTGCATAAGCCTTTGGTTATCAAAGCCAGTAATTTTGCATTAGAAAATGGCATTACCACGCTTAAGAATATAGCAAAATTGCAATCCATTGATTTTACTGTGCCTATTCATTTGATTTTAACTTTTGAACAGAGATGAATTGTAACGTTCACTAAAATCTATCGTTTAATTACAAAAATCGTGACTTTTAGCCCATTGTAACAAGTCACATACTTATAGATAATAGATAAATTTTGATTATAGGGGACATCAATATGAAATCAACCATTTGGAAATTTTTCAAACGCAGTATTTTAGTGCTTTTCATTTTAGCAACTATCTATCTTGTCAATTTGTTCTGGTTCAAACCATTTTTTATCAATCATTTCTACAATAAAATATTTGTTGAATTTGCCCTAGAAAGCCCTCAAATGATTTCTGGAATGGGGTATAAGTTTAAATACGACAAATTAGATGATAACTCACAAGCAGCAAATGACAAAAGTCTAGAAATGCTTAAAGAAGATTATGCCATGTTACACGAATATGACCGGAATGATTTTAGTGGTCAAGAATTAATCTCTTATGATATTTTAGATTTTTTCCTTAAAGATCAAATGGATAGCATAGAATTCGAAGATTATGGTTACAGCCAATCACAAAAAAGCGGTAATTATATGGGCATTGTTGGATTTATGTCCAACATCCATAAAATTGATGACACCGGTGATGCAGAGGATTATATATCTCGTTTATCACAAGTAGGTACCTCATTTGACAATACGATTATTCAAGTTAAAAAGGAGCAAGCCAATGGTGTCATTCCTCCTGATTTTATTATTAAGAAAATGCTTGATAATATGCACAATATTCGTGATCCAGAATTAAAGGACAATGAACTGGTGAAAGATTTTACCCAGAAATTAGATAAACTCAAAGACCTTGATAGCGATACTCGGGCGCAATTAAACTTGCAACTTATTGAAACAATAGAACAAACTGTTCAGCCTGCTTATGACCGCATGATTGCTTTTTATGAGGAGTTACTAACCCATGCTGATTCACGTGCTGGTGTTTGGAAATTCCCCAAAGGAGCTGAATATTACCAACATCGAGTCAAATCTTCTACTACAACCAATTATACTCCAGAGTATCTACACAATTTGGGTTTACAAGAAGTCGATAGAATCGTTGCAGAAATCAAATCCATATTAGAAAAACAAGGCATTGAAACTGCTTTCAATCCCATTGGTAAAATACTCAATGACATGAGCAAAGATCCCAAATTTCTCTATCAAGATAGTGATGAAGGACGTATGCAAGTTATCGACGATTATCAAACCATTATTGATGAAATAGATGCCAAAATGGGAGACATATTTGGAATATTACCCAAGGGTAAAGTTGAAGTTAAACCCGTTCCTGCCTACAAGGAAAAGACAGCTGCCGGTGGTTATTATGAAAGCCCGTCAATGGATGGTAGCCGCCCAGGTCGTTTTTATGCCAACCTTTATGATTTAACCGCTACTCCTAAATTTGCTATGCGCACCCTTGCTTACCATGAAGCAGTACCTGGTCATCATTTTCAATTGGCCATTCAGAATGAATTAGAAGGGCTGCCCATGTTCAGAGGATTCATTGGTTTTGGTAGTTTTGTTGAAGGTTGGGCTTTGTATGCCGAAAGACTGGCCGCTGAACTGGGTTTTCAGAAAGATCCATTTAGTGATATTGGACGCTTGCAGGCAGAATTATTGCGTGCAGTACGATTAGTGGTTGATACGGGTATTCATCACAGTAAATGGACACGTGAACAAGCCATTAAATACATGTCCGATACCACTGGTTTTGCCGATAGCGATGTTGAATCAGAGATTGAACGATACATCGTATGGCCAGGGCAAGCTTTGTCATACAAAGTTGGTATGTTGAAAATTTTGGAATTACGTGCAAAAGCCAAACAAGAATTGGGTGATAAGTATGACATTAAAGATTTCCATACCACTGTTTTAATGAATGGTTCTTTGCCCTTAACACTCTTAGAACAACAGATTGATGCCTATATTGCACAAACATTGGCCAATTCATAAAAAATAGGTAAAATGCCCATAATTTATTTTATGGGCATTTTATTGTGCAAGATTCAAACAGAAAAGTACCAGAGCTTAATCAAATTGACCTAATCAAAGGCACCAATCTTGAAAAACAACGGTTCATCGACGACTTCTACAATGGCCTGGTTGAGTACGGATTTATTGTATTAAATCCCTATGATTTCTCTTTTGATTTGATTGATAATGCCTATGATAAATACAAGGAATTCTTTGCCCTACCTCTAGCGAGCAAAATGAAATATTTTGGTGACAACGGTGGACAACGGGGCTATGTACCTAGATTGGTTGAACACGCAAAAAATAGCAAACACCCCGATTTAAAAGAATTTTGGCATGTGGGCAGAGAATTACCAGTAGATAGCTCTTACCAAGGGTCAAGCTGTTATCCTGATAATATTTGGCCAGATGCTGATGTAGCATGCTTCAAACAAGTAGGTTTGGCTGTTTATAATCAATTGGATGCTGTAGCCACTAACTTATTTCATTCTTTGGCCCATTCTCTTAATGTGCCACAAGATTTCTTTGAAAAAATGACCCATGATGGCAATTCTATTTTACGCACCATCCATTACCCACCTTTAAAAGAATTTACCGAACAGGATTCTATCCGCGCAGGCGCTCATGAGGACATCAATCTAATCACATTATTGGTCGGAGCAACCGATGGTGGTCTAGAGCTTCTTGATCGAGATGGCAAGTGGCTATCGGTACCCAGTTTACCCAATCAAATTGTAGTTGACTCTGGTGATATGTTGTCACGCATTACCAATGAAGTGATTCCTGCAACAACTCACCGGGTAATCAATCCAGATCACAGCACCAAAGAACGTTATTCAATGCCATTTTTCTGTCATCCTCATGCCAATGCAGAATTAAATTGTATTGAATCATGCATTGGATCAGGCAAAAAGTACCAAGACATTTTGGCCAAGGATTTTTTGATTCAACGTTTGATTGAAATTGGCGTTCTTAAAGTACAAGGTTAATTAAAGCTAGACTTATCTTATATTCCAAAACTACCCTTAAAATCCTAGGGAAAATATAGATTAAATTTACCTATAAATGATTTTAGTATCATTTAATAATTGATTAATGTTAAGAATTATCAGGTCAAAACTTGCTATAATAAAACAAACAGTAAATTTGGATTATTAAATGAAGAGATTTTCTAATATTTTGTATATTGTCGGTTCTGGACCCAATGAAATCACTGCTTTTAAACGGGCGGTAGAATTAGCGGGCAACAATCAAGCAAAACTCACTGTAGCTGGCGTTTTTGAGGATATTAATCAATTGAAATCTAGCATGCCAACAGCAGCTGAGTTAATAGATAATATCATCACACAACGTCATATTGAAATTCAAAAGATGGTCAATGAAGTTTCGACCAACCACATAGAAATTGAAATAAAGGTATTTACCGGCAAAGCATATATCGATATTGTTCAAGAGGTTATCAAATTCGATCGTGACATGTTAATTAAAGCCATAGAACTACCAGAAAGCTTTATCGAAACCTTATTGGGAAGTACTGATTTAAAACTGTTACGAAAATGTCCTTGTCCTGTATGGCTGATTAAAGCAAAGAAACAAGAAGGCTACAAACAAATTTTGGTTGGATTAAGCTATGAGCCAGACAATCCTGAAAATCAAGCCATGAATCTACAAATGTTAACAATGGCAGGTTCTTTGGCATTGGCTGAATTTAGTGAACTTCACATAGTTCATGCTTGGCGACTCCCACATGAATCCATTTTACGATCAGCGCGGCTTGGCAATACCAACAGTGAAGTTGAGTCAATGATTAACAAGGAAGAAGAAATCAGAAAAACATGGTTAGAAAACACCATAGAACAGAGCATGAAAACCATTGCCAGTGATACCAAATCATACTTACAACCTCAGTTACATTTAATAAAGGGCAGTGCCAGTAAAACTATTCCTGAATTTGCAAAATCAATTGGTGCTGAACTCATAGTTATGGGTACTGTTGGCCGTTCAGGTATTTCAGGATATTTAGTGGGAAATACTGCGGAAATAATTCTAAACCAAATTAATTGTTCTGTCTTAGCAATCAAGCCCCAGGCTTTTATTAGCCCGATTAAACTTTAGAACCAATCATATAGGAGAATAATAATGCGTGTAATTTTAGTACCTGTTAGCGATAGACCTGAGTCTATTGTTGCATTGAAGAAAGCGTTCAATCTCGGTAAGCGACTGGGAGCCAGTATCAAAGGCTGTCACATAAGAAACCATGATTATTCTCCTATCACATTGCCTTCGAACGACACAGATTTGTCAAATCAAGATAGCAACAACAAAAGCCAAAGCGCGAAAGATATTTATATTGATATTGCAAAATCAAATCAATATAAATTTATTAAAAAACAAAAGAATAGAATTGCTGCAATGTGGCTTGAAAAAAAAGGCTCTCCCGACAAACTATTTTCTATAATGGGTCCTGTTTCCGATCTTATTGTTGTTTCAAGACCCGCAAAAAAGGGCAAGTCTGTGGCAAGAGACTTCATGATGTCAGCCTTATTGAAATCTTCAAAACCCGTTCTTGTATTACCGCAATTAGAGACAAAAAAAATTGGCAAAAATATCAGCATTGCTTGGAATCAAAGCTCTCATGCTGCCTTAGCAGTAACTGCAGCCCTACCGCTGCTTAAAAGAGCAAAACAAGTCAACATTATTCGCAGTGGGCCTGAAAATGCCATCGGACCCAAATCATCTCACTTAAAAAAATACCTTCGTTCATGGGGTATTAAAGCACAATGTATCTCTGCATCCGGAGAAAATGACACCCGTGCATTGCTCAATGCTTATGAACAATTAGAATCCGATCTTTTAGTCATGAGGGGATATAGCCACAGTAGGTTAAAACAAAGAATATTCGGAGGAGTCACCGAGTACATGCTTAACCAAGCTAATATTCCTGTATTTATGCTGCATACAGGTTAATTCAATGGATTTGGGTTGGGTTGCTATTGCCGTAGGAGATGTTGCTTGGATAAGTCTAGCATTTGTACTGGGGTTTCTTGCTAAAAAGGCTGGTTTACCACCACTTGTTGGGTTTTTAGTAGCTGGGTTTATTCTGAATACCCAAGACAATGTCGATACAGAGTTATTTCAAAAACTAGCAGATATTGGGATTACCTTATTGTTGTTTACAGTTGGGTTAAAAATAAACATTAAGAATCTTCTCCAGCCACAAGTTTGGGCTGTCACAGTAGCTCATATGTCAATTACCATATTGCTATTTGGTTTTGCTTTGTATGGGTTAACATTGCTAGGCATATCACATTTATTATTGATGGATTTCAACAGCTCACTTGTCATAGCATTTGCCCTTAGTTTTTCAAGTACAGTGTTTGCTGTAAAAGTTCTTGAAGACAAAGGAGAACTAAAATCTTTGCATGGGCGATTGGCCATTGGCATTCTAATTATGCAAGATATTGCAGCCGTGATATTTTTAGCCATTTCATCAAACAAATGGCCTACTTTATGGGCATTTTCCTTATTACTACTGATCCCTTTTAAATTCATATTGCATTGGATATTACAAAATGTAGGACGTGGAGAATTATTAATTCTCTATGGGTTCATCTTGGCCCTAGGTGGAGCTGAAATATTTGAATTGGTTGGAATGAAAGGAGATTTGGGTGCATTGATCTTTGGTATGCTAATTGCAACTCACCCAAAATCCGATGATATAGCCAAAGGCATGATGGGATTTAAAGATTTATTTCTATTGGGCTTTTTCATATCCATAGGTCTATCAGGAAATATTACGGTTGAAATACTGATTATTGCATGCATTATCACCCCCTTAATCATGATAAAGTCAGCCATGTTTTTTGCTCTTTTCCTGCATTATAAATTGCGTTCACGCACCTCATTATTGGCATCACTTAACCTCGCCAATTACAGTGAATTTGGACTCATTGTAGCCGCTATTGCCACTGGCAACAATTGGATTGAAACCGATTGGTTAATCATCATTGCTATAGCCATGTCTTTTTCATTTGTTATTGCAGCTATCATCAATACAAAAGCGAACCTTATCTTTTCAAATAACAAATCTTACTGGAGGAATTTCCAAAACAAGACTAGGTTAATCGATGATAAACCCATAGATATTGGCAAGGCAACTATTTTGGTGATTGGCACTGGAACACTAGGCACCGGTGCTTATGACACCATGAAAAAAACCTATGGAGATAAAGTTATTGGAGTTGATATCGATCCAATAGTTGTCAATGATTTATGCGCCACTGGCCGAAATATTGTACTTGGAGACCCGAGCGATGCCGATTTTTGGGATAGAATACAAGAAAGTCACTCCATAAAATTAGTCATGCTTACTTTGCCCAAATTCAATACTGTCTTAACCGTACTTGAGCAATTAAAGTTAGTAGAATACAGCGGCCAAATAGCAGCAACGACTAAATACCCAGAACAAGCCCTTCAACTTGCGGATATGGGTATCATGACCGTTGCAAATATATACACTGAAGCAGGATCGGGTTTTGCTAATCATGTTCAAACTTTATCCATCAAAAAGCAAGATATATATTGATAAAGCAACTTTAAGATTTTTGCAATATAATATTTCACAACTCGGTCTTTCATACTATGAAAAATAGATCTTTTGTAAAACAAGTAAAACAAAATACTGTTGCTTTGATTAGTCTTATTATTGCGATAAGCAGTTTAAGTTACAATACTTGGCGCAATGAAAAATCTGAATTCAATAGAACACAAAGACATGCTGCTTTCGAAATTTTAGTAGCATTAAATGAATTACAGCAAGTCATCTTTCATCACTATTATGATAAAGATACTGCAAACAAAGGCAATTTGAGAACGGCTTGGAGTCATGTTTTAACCATAGATGATTTCTCCCTGCTTCTTGATGACTCTTTACAGGAAAGTAGCCAATCCCTTCATGAAACTTGGAATGACAATTGGCAAATAATTGCCACAAGTGAAAAAAGTGTGAATCACACTTTAAAAGCCATTGATCTCGTTAGAAAAAATATAATTACTTTGTTGAGAAACTTGGACTAGGTATTAACCGAGAAGGCATTTGTTAAAAAGTATGACTACTATAAAGTTATCGAGTCTAGAATTAGCAACCCATTCATTTTAATTAAATTCAAATAGCGTGGAATCTTTGTCTATAGCAAATCCTGCGCTGCCATCAACAGGCAAACACATACTTCGTTGTGTTTTACAATAATTGACAAACAACGCAAACGAGTTTCATTCACTAGGATTTTGAAAAAAATTATGCATAATAAATTCCCTATATGTTGTCTGGCCTATTACCAATTCTCGCCCAAAATCTCAAAATAAGCCTGCGGATGAAGACAAGCTGGACAAACATTAGGCGCCTCATCTGCTTCATGTAAATAACCACAATTAAGACAACGCCATGTTACAGTTCCATTGCGTTTAAATACTTTTCCAGACTCTAAATTTTCTGCTAAATCATTGAATCTTTTTTCATGTTGTTTCTCTGCTACTGATATAGCTTCAAAGGCCAAAGCAATTGCAACAAAGCCTTCTTCACGCGCTGTTTTAGCAAAACTCGGATACATATCAGACCACTCATAACTTTCACCAGCTGCTGCTGCTTTTAAATTCTCTAAAGTGGATCCAATTTCACCTGCTGGGAAACTTTCGGTAATTTCAACAACACCGCCTTCAAGAAATTTAAAAAAACGTTTTCCATGTTCTTTTTCTTGATTAGCGGTTTCTTCAAAGATATTAGCAATCTGCATCAAGCCTTCCTTTTTAGCCGCACTGGCAAAATAAGTGTAACGATTTCTAGCCTGTGCTTCACCAACAAAAGACTTCATTAAATTTATCTCTGTCTGTGAACCTTTGATACTTTTACTCATGAGTTATCTCCTAATTATTCATACTCTAATATATTAGCACTTACTAATATACATGTCAATGCTTAGTTTATTGTATCTAGAAAGCAAACAAATTCACAATGAGGCAATAAGGAGTGTATACCTAAATGGTAAAATTTAATGGTAAAAACTATAAACATCAAGAATGAAAAATATAGAAAAGAGCTTCTACATCAATTAGGACTAGTAAAATATTCA
>JAJRQG010000063.1 GCA_024280395.1 Gammaproteobacteria bacterium
GCATCCGTGCACCTGCACCCTACGGGCGTTTTTTTTAAGGAGGGTCATATGAAACAAACTTGAATTAAGATAAATTATTAAAATATTAGTGGCTCACTTTTCAACTGGTGAAGTGGCTCAGTTTTGGACCGGTGTTGACACCTGTGGCAGCTCACAAAGCTACTGTTGCCATAAATTGGCCAAATTTAACCGATTGCCGACCTGTCCCTGATTCATTTATTACCTTTTGCTGGGCAAAATCAATCACAGCAACTTCAGAACCTGACCCCTCTCGCATGTATACCAAAGAATCATCTGAAGAAAAATAACCCGTTGCGATATCAAATGGCGCACTTATTTTTTCTGATTGTATTGAATTATCGACATCAATTAATACAAAATTACTCTTGCTGGCAACTACAAACCGATTAAATTGATTGCTTATTGATAAAAAAACTGGTTTAAAATCTATTTCAGAATGAGCCAATTCTATTATTTCATTATTCACCAACTGGTTAACATCAAACCCTTTTCCTTTTCTTGATTTGTTCACAAAATAAACGTCTTTGCCCTCATTTGTTGTTATAAAAGCTGCCGCCACATCACCTATTCTTTCTCGTAACACCGATTTTCCACTATTTTTATCCAACACAATAATTTCGTAGTCATGCCTCTTTGAACTCAGATAGTCGGCAATAAACAAATTTGACGTTATATTAGATTTATATTCATATTTTGCTTTCTTTTTTGCAAATTTATTTAAACTTTCTCCATTGTGTATATCAATGATTTCAATGGAAGAATAGCCTCTAACTCCTGGCTTACCGCCTATGTACAAAGTATTCTTGGTTGAGGACTGCCCAATTAACACTGCTTTCTTTTCTAGTATCTTAGAATATAACAAACTACCATCTTCAACCAAATATGCATTGACCATATGTATCTTTTTCGATTTCATGACTTGCAATGAAATAATCGTCTCATCTACATTAAAAAAAGGTTCTATATGTGTGCCATAGTAGAAAGAAGGTATTTTCATATTTTTCCTGAAAATCTCTGTAAAATCATTGGCTGAATAAACAATCAACTCATCTGTTTCTTTTTTCTTCCTTGTAAGATAGACCACTAAATATTTTCCACTTGGAGAAAAATATTGACTCAGGCTGTAGCCAACCCCTACCTTTTGGATTTTCAATACATTAAATTCATCAGAAGAATCCATCTTCTTTAATGTAAAAGAAAAAACCTTTTTTTTGATTTTGCTAGCACTTTCCGCATAATAGATTTTTGCTGTCGAGTATTGTGTAGAAAATATTAGAGTAATAAAAAGACTAACTTTAATGATCAAATTCATGTGTCGTTTTCCTTGTTTAAGAACATATAAAAACGCAAGATTATACAGGATTGTTTTAAATACTTAACTACTTGTCCCAAATTTAAAAAAAATGTTTTAAAGTCTACACAATTTCTCCACTTAGCTGCATTGATTTAAGGATTGAAAACTACAAATCGTACAGCAGCAAAGAGAGCCGAGTGTTTCGATGAGTTATATTGTTGTAGGTTGGCTACTGAGGGTCTAAGCACAATATTCGGATTTTGGCTTAACATATTTTAAGTTTTATGGGGCAATTAATACTCTGATGTTGGGCTGCGCAAGCTTTGCCCAACCTTACTGATTTAGTTCAATCTAACAGCACTGTTACGTTTGACAACAGGTCCCTTTATCAGTTTTTTGTCTTTAAATAAATAAATCACATCCATCACTTTAATTCTTTCATTTGTTTTGTTATCTAAACCATAGAGCTCAACAATTATCCTATCTTCACTTTGAATAATCTTATTCTGCTTATTTCTTTTAACTTTTTTAAGTATATTTTTATATTGCTTGCTTTGAGGTGAAATAGGAATGTTATGTTCCATTAAAAACAACAAATCTCTAACTTTCATTTTACCTAAATCATTAACTTCATCCTTCGATAAATATATAGTAGGAGCATTTTTATTCCCTTGAGTTTCTATTTCTGCACTTTGTGAATTTGACAAAACAAAAACTAAAAAGACTATATATTTTTTAAAAATCATTTGAACTCCCAATTTTGATTTAGAATGTTTAGTTTTTGGCTCCTAAGGGTTGGATTTGCGCACGCAGGATGGGGAGCGTATAGGACATACGCAACCCACCCGAGTACGTAAATACTTCATGGATTCCCGCCTTCGCGAGAATGACGGTTTAGTTGTACCCAATTTTGATTTAGAATGCTTAGATTTTGCTTCCTATTGGCAGAGTTTGCGCACGGAGAATGTGCGCGTATAGGACATACGTAAACATTCGAGTACGCAAACTCTGCCAATAGGGAGTAAAAGATACACATTATCAATCAAAATTTTACCAGTGGACGCCTTGCATTAGAGAAGCAAATGCCACTTGCTCTGGCGAAGACTTATGCCCACCACCTTTATTGCCCTTGGCCGCTGCTGAATCTGGAAACATATTAAATGCGGTATTCATGATCACTTCCATAGATTTTGGAGCCAGTGCATGGGCCACCTGCATAAAGATTCCGAGACGTGTGGCTATGCGTTGTGGTCGACGAATAATCGCATCTTTAACCATATCTGCAGCTTCTTCGGGAGAAATGGTTGGCACATTGTCATACATTTTTGTAGGAGCAATCATCGGTGTGCGCACTAAGGGCATGTTTATAGTCGTGAACGCTATATTGGTATCATTGAACTCTGCAGCGGCACATCTTGAAAATGCATCTAACGCAGCTTTTGATGACACATACGCTGAAAACCGTGGTGCATTGGTCAACACACCAATGGATGAAATATTAATTACTTGGCCTTTTTTCTGTTCAGTCATGCCAGGCAAGAAACCCATGATTAAACGCAAACAACCAAAATAATTCAGCTGCATAGTACGTTCAAAATCATGAAAACGGTCATAACTCAAAGCAATAGAACGTCGAATAGAACGTCCTGCGTTATTGACCAATATATCTACACCACCTAAATCCTTGGTGACATCTTCAATTAACTTGTCTGCTGAGCTCATGTCCGATAAATCGCAAGTATACAAAGATGTCTTTGAACCTTCTTTCTTCATCATTTTTTGTGTTTCTAACAATTTTTCCATGCCGCGCGCCACCATAATCACATGTGCTCCAGCCCTGCCCAACATAATAGCAGTGGCTTGACCGATGCCTGAAGATGCACCTGTTACCATCACACGCTTGCCTTCTACACGGCCACGTAAACTTTTATCGATGAACAGTTCAGGGTCTAAATTACGTTCCCAATAATCCCATAATTTGTAGGCGTACTTACGTAAATCAGGGACTTTTATATCAGTTCCTTGTAACAGTTTAGCCGTTTCACGGTTATCAAACCGGGTTGGGTAATTAATAAAACTCAATACACCTGGTGGTATTCCTAGACCTTCCATCACCTGTTTTCTAATGCGCCTAACTGGAGATAGCATCATCAAACCTTGTTTAACCGCATTGGGCACAAAATTAAATATCCTTGCATCAATGCGCATAGTCATCAAAGGTGCATGTGCCGCTTTTGAGAAAATATTCAACACTTCACCAATTTTACGGGGCTTGGGATCTGTTAAATGAAAACATTTACCGTGCTGGCCTTTGGTGTGTGCAATATGATCCATGGCATCCACCACATAATCCACAGGAACCATATTCAATCGCCCACCTTCAAGACCCATGGTTGGCATCCAAGCAGGTAACATCGCACGCATTTTTTGAATGAGTTTAAAGAAATAATAAGGGCCATCAATTTTATCAATCTCGCCCGTTTCTGAATGTCCCAACACCATAGCAGGACGATAAATTTGAAATGGCACTTTACATTCTCTGCGCACCACACCTTCTGACTCGTGTTTGGTTTTGAAATATGGGTTGTCCAAACCAGTTGCTTCATCAAACATGTCTTCTCGAAACACACCGTTGTATAAACCTGCAGCAGCAATAGACGAGGTGTGGTGAAAACATTTGGCCTTGATAGAGTCAGCAAACTCTACAGCACTTCGTGTACCGCCAACATTGGCCGATTCTTGTTGCTCCATTGAGGCACTCATGTCATAAACAGCGGCCAAATGAAACATGTGGTTGATTTTTCCTTTCAATTCATACCGGTTCTTTTTGCTTACTCCAAGATTGTTCTTGGTTAAATCACCGGTTATGGCAACAACTCTTCCTTTTGGTGCATTAATTTTCTCTAACAATGCATTTAATTTTTTCTTTGACCCTGATCTAACCAATACATATATTTTGCCTTTTCGTGCAAATAATTTTGGTAGTAGATGAGAGCCGATAAATCCTGTTGCGCCTGTGACAAAATAAGCCATATTGAATACCCTTGTTTTTTTATTGATTGACGATTAGTATTATACATGTCAAAATAGTTTTTTTAAGCGTTTATTTGAGAAATTGATTATGACTGATACAGCTGAACTATTTAATAAAGCACAAGAAGACATCAAAACTCTGACTGAAAAACCCAGTGATGATGATTTATTAACCTTGTACTCTTTCTACAAACAAGCCACAGATGGTGACGTAACAGGCGACAGACCAGGCTTCTTTGATTTTGCTGGCGGTGCTAAATTTGATGCCCGTGAAAAAATCAAAGGCATGGATAGCGGTGAAGCCATGCAAAAATATATTGATACTGTAAAAGGTTTAATGGGCTAAAGGACAATCAACCTAACATGAAGACCAAGGATCGAATCATAGAAACAGCCCTTTATCTGTTCAATGAAGAAGGTGAACCCAATGTAACAACAAATCACATTGCCGATGAAATGGACATTTCTCCGGGAAATTTGTATTATCACTACCGTTCTAAAGACGATATTATTTGGCAAATATTTCTAAATTATGAAAAAAAGATAAAACAAGTATTGCTACAAAAAGATGTCAACTATACATCTATGGAAGACATGTGGTTTTATTTACACATGGTGTTTGAAGTAATTGCAGAATACCGTTTTTTGTACCGAAACTTGATTCAACTAATGAACCGAATTGAATTTTTAAAACGACATTTTAGACACATCTTAGCACTAAAGTCACAAACAGCTCTAAATATCATGACCAGTCTAGCCGACGAAGAGTTGCTAAATGCAGACAAATCAACCATTGCTTCTTTGGCTGACCAAATCGCACTAACCGCTACTTTCTGGTTAAATTATTCTATTGCCATTTATGATGACGATTTTGACGAAGAAAAGAAGCTATCTCATGGAATTTTTCATATAATGCGCATGGTTGCACCATTTTTGACAGAAAATGACAAGTCATTATTGGATGAACTCTCCGCACAATACCTCTAATTACAACAAATACAATACTATGAACAAAGAATTTATGCGCCAAGCCATTGCGCTTTCGATTGATAATGTCAAACAAAACAAAGGTGGCCCCTTTGGAGCTGTCGTTGTCAAAGATGGTGAAGTAATTGCAACTGGTGCCAATTGCGTCACTTCTGACAATGATCCAACCGCCCATGCTGAAGTGACGGCTATTCGCAATGCTTGCAAAGAGTTGGGGACTTTTCAATTAGATGGCTGTGAAATTTACACTTCATGCGAACCATGCCCAATGTGCTTGGGAGCGATTTACTGGGCAAGGCCAAAAGCTGTTTATTATGGCAACACCAAAGCAGATGCTGCAGAAATTAATTTTGATGACCAGTTTATCTACGATGAATTAGACCTGCCTTTAAACAGGCGCAATTTGAAAATCAGACAGCTTCTCAGAGGCGAAGCTTTGGTTGCCTTTCAGCTTTGGCAAAAAAATACAGAAAAAACCACCTATTAATTTAGATTTTATTTAAATTCAGCTACATTTATGCTATATTAGCAAATTCTAATATACAAGGTACTTTGACATGAAAAAACTATTAATCACTGGTGCAATTTTAGCTACTGGCTTAATTTCAACACAATCATTTGCAGCAGATGTTGCAGCTGGTAAGGCAAAAGCAGCAGCTTGTGCAGCTTGTCATGGCGCAAATGGAATTTCTATTGCACCAATGTGGCCAAACTTAGCTGGACAAAAAGAAGTCTATTTATCTAAACAAATTAAAGCATTCCGTGATGGCACAAGAAAAGATCCATCCATGTCACCAATGGCAGCAGGCTTATCTGATGCAGATGCTGATAATTTGGCGGCTTATTTTTCTAGTTTAAAATAAACTAAGCATATAAAAATTATAAAGAGCCTCAATTATATTGGGGCTTTCTTTTTGACAATTTTTTATTCAGGCTTTTTTATTCCCCAATCATCTTGCTAATCAAAGTAATTTTATATAACATTATAATCCTATTTTGTTTATAGAGACTTATGACAGCAATCATCTGTGGAATCGCTTCCGCGCAACTGAAAAAAGAAGAAATTGAAGTACTTAGTCATCCCTTAGTTTGTGGTGTCATTTTATTCAAACGCAACTTTCATGACTATTTTCAACTCAAAATACTAGTTAACGACATTAAAAGTAGATTTGGGCATGACTTTATTATTAGTGTTGATCAAGAAGGCGGCCGTGTTATGCGCTTTGATTTGCCTTTTACCCGCCTGCCTCCTCTGTCCGATCTAAGCAAAGCTTACCAAATAAATAAGGATTTAGGCAAAAGTATGGCTCACACCCATGCCTGGTTAATGGCCAGTGAATTACTCTCTATTAACATAGACATGAGTTTTGCGCCTGTATTAGACATTGACAATCGCAGCAATGTCATAGGTGATAGAGCCTTTTCTAAAAATGTGGGTGAAGTGATTGAACTGGGAGATTTTTATTGCCGTGCTATGCATGATGCAGGCATGAAAACCACCGCCAAACATTTCCCTGGCCACGGTACTGTTGTTGCCGACTCACATATTGATTTACCGATTGATGACAGAAGTTTTAGTGAAATTGAACAATTGGACCTACAACCTTTTATAAAATTAATCAAAGCCAATCAAATTGATGCCATCATGATGTCACATGTCATCTATCCTCAAGCTTGTAGCCAAGCGGCTGGATATTCCAAATACTGGTGTCAGGATATATTGCGAGATAAATACGGTTTTAAAGGGATTATCATATCCGATGATTTGGGTATGAAAGCTGCTGATTGTGTGGGTGATGTACATGCCAGATACGATGCTTGTGTAACGTCTGGTTGTGATATAGCTCTGGCTTGTACAATGGAATTAAGCATTGAGTTATTGAACAAACTGTCTAAAAACACCCATCTAAGACGGTTTCCTCAATTAATAGGCAAATCAACACTTCCCAAAGCCCAACCTTTTTGGCAAAATAGACATTGGCAATCCATACGCAAGAGTATGGTAAAAATTGAAGCAGAACTTATTAAGGCAAAAAACCAGGAAGATATGAATAATGAATAACTACCCTCACCTATTAAAACCACTGGATTTAGGCTTCACAAGTATAAAAAATCGCGTATTAATGGGTTCCATGCATACCGGACTTGAAGACCGTGCCAAAAACTATCAAAAGTTGGCTACCTATTTTGCCAAACGTGCCGAAGGTCAAGTGGGCTTAATTGTAACAGGTGGGATAGCACCCAACATCCGCGCATGGACTGCGCCAATGGGTGGATTTTTAAAGTACAAATTCCAAACAAAACGCCATAAAATTGTCACCAATGCCGTACATCAAGCCGATGGCAAAATATGCATGCAAATCCTACACACGGGCCGCTATGGTTATCACCCGTTTATTCTTTCTCCATCGGGCATTAAATCACCTATCACACCATTCAAACCCAGGTTGATGACGGCCAAAGATGTAGAGAAACAAATTCAATCCTTCGTGAATACTGCACAATTGGCTCAATCAGCAGGTTATGATGGAGTAGAAATCATGGGTTCTGAAGGTTATTTAATCAATCAGTTTTTAGTTAAAAAAACCAATAAACGCAAAGACCAATGGGGCAATGATTACGAAAACCGTACACGGTTCGCCAAAGAGATAGTCGAACGCACCCGTCAAGCGGTTGGTACTGACTTTATTATTATTTTCCGATTGTCCATGTTAGATTTGGTCTCACAAGGCAGCACATGGGATGAAGTAGTAACACTGGCCAAAGAATTAGAACAATTGGGAGTAACCATTATCAATACAGGTATTGGTTGGCACGAGGCGCGCATTCCTACCATTGCAACCTGTGTTCCTCCTGGTGCGTTTACCTGGGTCACTGAAAAAATGCGCCCACATGTCAGCATTCCATTGGTTACAACCAATCGCATCAACACTCCTGAAATTGCTGAGAAAATTCTAGCAAGCAATAAGATTGATATGGTTTCGATGGCCAGACCTCTGTTGGCAGATGCCGATTTTGTAAAAAAAACCATTAACAATAAATCAGCTGAAATCAACACCTGTATCGGCTGTAACCAAGCCTGTTTGGATCATGTCTTTAAAAACAAACGCGCTACTTGTTTAGTCAATCCTTTGGCCTGTTATGAAACAGACTATATTATTAAACCAACAACAGAAACAAAATCTTGTGCCGTAATTGGCGGTGGACCTGCGGGAATGGCTTGTGCCAAGACTCTGGCTGAACGCGGACACAAAGTCACCTTATTTGAGGCCAGTGATAAACTCGGAGGTCAATTCAATCTGGCTGCCAATATCCCTGGCAAAGATGAATTTTTCCACACCATTAGATATTTCAAAGCACAATTTGCCAAATACAGTGTCAATGTTCAACTCAATACTCGGGCGAATGAATCTGATTTATCGGCATTTGATGAAATCATTGTCGCCACAGGTGTCAAACCCCGTGTGCCCAATATCCCAGGTATCGACCATGACAAGGTTATCATCTACAACGAATTAATCAAAAAAGAAAAACTCGCTGGCAAAAGTGTTGCCATTATCGGTGCGGGTGGTATAGGCTTTGATATTGCTGAATTTTTATCAGAAGACCAATCATTGCATGGCACAGACAAAGACGTCTATGCCAATCCAAAAGCCTTTTGTAACGAATGGGGAATTGACATGAACATCCAGGCCGAAGGCGGGTTAATCAAGACCGATCATGCCCAAAGTCCCAGAGAAATTTACTTGCTACAAAGAAAAACTGGCAAACTCGGTAAAGGACTCGGCAAAACTACTGGTTGGATTCACCGCATGGCGTTAAAGAAACGCGGTGTCAAAAACCTAGCGGGCTGTAGTTATAACAAAATTGATGACCAAGGATTACACATCACCCGCAAAGAACAAGATGAAATTCTAGATGTGGATAACGTTATCATCTGCGCAGGCCAAGAATCAGTGAATGAGCTATATGAATCGTTTAAAGATCAACATTCTTGTCATTTGATTGGTGGTGCAGAGTATGCTGGGGAACTTGATGCCAAACGTGCTATTAAGCAAGGAGTTTTGCTTGGCGCAAAATTATAAATGATTAATGGTGAATGATGAATGGAAAATCAAGAGTTTTTTTGCCTCCAAAAGCCGTAGGGTGGGCTTGCCCACCAACAGTGATTATCGAAATTTAAATTTGATTATTATGAATATAGATAGACTTAAAAAGAAACGTCAAAAAAATGTTCAAGAACAAAATACCCTCAAAAAACACACTATTTATAATGAGGCTATTTTCTGGAAAAAAAATACAGTACCTAATGTGTTAAGAAAATTATTAATAACGAAAGGTATAAATACTGATTTGGGTATTTTCTTAAACTATGAACAAGACTATCCAGGAATATCGACAGATGAAGGAATAGTGTTAACAGTAGATAGGAAATTCTTTAAGTTTGAAATGGATTTAAATACAGATAGAACCAAGTTAGTTGAATTTTATTCATTGAAAGATATTACTGCTGACATAGAAATAATTAAATCAAAAAAAGGAACTGGAGCTACTTGGGGCTGGTTGGCTTTAGAGGTATTAGATGAAATTAATAGCGCTTAATGGTAAATTAATTTTTCCACGTACCCTATTATAAGCATCTGAATATTCACACATTATACCCTAATTTGTATTTTATCTGTTTTTCTTCACTATTTTAATTCATTCATTATTTCATGTATTTTACAAACCGTTCGCCAATTGCGACTGGTCATTGAAACACCAATGGCCTTTTCACTTTGGGCGGCCAATTTTGATCGGCCTATTCCATCCGGGGCATGTAGATAGAATACTTGATTGATCAACTGGAAACGTTCGCTGGTTATTTTTAAAGAATCTAATTTATCTAAATTTGCATCTTCAGAAACAGACTCTAAAAAACCAAAATGTAAGGTCTTTGGATCAGATTCTGCCTCAGGGTAAGGGTTATTGTTAATCGCTTGTAGAAAATCATTACTTGAAAGAATTAATACTTGGGGTTTGAAATTGTGCTGAAGATCAATTTCTTGGCTAAGCTGTTCTGAAAGTTTGGAAGTGTTTTTGTGATCAGTTTGAAACACAACATTGCCGCTCTGAATGTAGGTTTTTATATTTTGACACCCAAGTGCATCAAGAATAATCACCAACTCTTTCATCAATAATTTATTGCGGCCACCGACATTAATGCCTCTAAGCAACATCACGAATGTTTTCACTGAACTTCTCCTCTCGAACAAATTATTTCAATACATAAACAAAAGCATCAACAAAATTGCCATCATTGAGTTTCGCTTTGGTTAGAACTCGTTGATAGCCTTCTCCTTCAAAATCATCCAACATTTGCCAATTATTCGTTAAATTTTCTGATAAAAATAAAAATCCGGAAACTTTTTGCCCGCTATCATCACTAAGAACAATACCAGGATAGCCCATTTCCGCGCCCCACCCTTGCTGTTTCAACATCCCTTCAACAGTGGCATCCTGCCAAGATCCACCTATATCCGCAAGTATATGCTCATTGGGTCGATTTGGCCCCAGAGTTCCGTATACAAACAATCTTTCTACCACAATTTATCACTCCACCCGAATGAATAATATTCGTTCATATATTGCCATCAATCACAACAATTCACACATTTTGTTGCAGCTGGATCAATAGATAATCGCCCTAAAATGATTTCTTCATCACACACCTCACAAAAACCGTAATCATCATTGTCTATGCGAATCAATGCAGCTTTAATTTGCACCATACTATTTTTACGTCGACGTTCAACTTCCATTGCCATTTGTTGGGCTTGCATGGCATCCATGCGAGACAAACGGCCCACACTGTTTTGATCTAACACTACCGTAGCTGCCGATGTTTTTAATGACTGTTTTAATTCACCCAGCTCAACTTGCTTTTTCAACAACTGATCTTTTAATTTTAAGATGTCGCTCTGATTCATTGGGCAGGTTGTAGCAGTTTCTTGGCCAAAATATCTAAACCCGAACCCAAAATGGTTCTCTTAACCACCAAAATGTCGTCTAATTCTGAAGACAACCAGGTGGTTTCAACGTATCTCTTGTCATTAATCACTATTTTTTCTAAACCTGATTTTTCTATTCTTAGGCTTCCATCGTTCTTGGTTCTTTTGTGTTCTACTCCTGAATTTCGATAAATAACCACCGAAGCAAAAGGCAAACTGTGGCCATCTTTGGCAACAAAAGTGACATCCTGATAACTGACATAAGAAACAATCGGTTTTACTACAAACAGCCCAACGACAATGGCAATGACGACATATAGTCCAACCTTACTGCTGTCATCGGATTCTTTTTGTTGGTTGTATTCATTGAACTCTTCGGTTTTTTTCTTCCTTTTGTAGGGCTTTACTCTTTTCATGGTAAATCCAGTGATGAACAACCCAATAATCAGTTCTATTAACAGCAAAAATAGATTGATAATTGCCCCAAAGAACAAAGCAAAACCTTCAAATAAGAATCCAAACAATCCTTCAAAGATTGAAAAGAACACCGCAATTATTTCATCGATTATCATTTTAAAATATTTTCCTCTTAATTACTGGCCACATCATTACCGCAAAGTAGCAGCTAGTATCCGGTTTAAGTGTAAGGCACGCTCTTCACACAATGGATAATTGTATAATTGTATACTTGTAAAAATATGATTAAATCAAATAAAACTCGAACGGGTAGTTGGGTTTAGCCAACCAATAAAACCCTTGGTTTTAAAACGTGTTGACTAAAGCCAACTACCCGAAGGTTCTTTGGTTTTGTTGACAATATACATTAAATTCCAATGATTTACGTACCTTAATCTTCTAAAGTAGATTCTGGTAAAACTCACCTTACTTTTATCTATTATACGCTGTTAAATAATTCATGGTATTTTATTAATACCTTGATGGCCTAGGGTTGCTCTGACAAATAGGAATTTACTCAGCTCTGTTTCAAGTGCATCAGCATTTAAATTCCATATGGCTTTGGTATCTACCAACACTTCTTCACGCATTTTCATTGTGTTTCTCTTTACCAGTAACACCGTATTAAGCGTGCTAAAACAGTGGTTATAATGTGTAGCGAAGCGAAACCTAATCCACAGTTTTAGTTCAGTTTAAATGCCTTGTTATGTGCATTTCCTGCATTTTAGTTGCATTGGTACGTAGCGTATACCATTTATATTTAGTTCTTTCGAAGTAGCAACAAAACCTATTTTTGTATAAAATTCTATGGCATTCACTGAGGCTTTTAACTTAATATAATCAGCATCACTATTTTTTTGGACTTCCTCAACAAGCCTCTTACCTACACCATGGCCTTGATATTTTGATTTCACATAAAGTTGAGCAATATAATGTTTTTGTCGCCATGCGATATAGCCGATAATTTCGTTTCCTACCATTGCTTTTATAGCAGTATAAATATCTGGGTTTGTAACTTGCAGGATATCAGGTTTACGGGCTTTTCTCATGGCCTTTTTTCCTTGTTCATTAAGCTTAGGGATAACATACTTTTCATTAACCAACTCTGCCAAATTAAGGATTTCTGTTTGATCCTGCGGAGTTATTCTTCCTAGAGTAAAATCCATTTATTACCTCTGCACATAACATATTATTAAACCAACAAATAAACATGGTTTCATCCTATTTGCATATAAACCCACTATCAACCCCTAGGATTAAAATCAAATTGTTCGGCAAGTGCGTTCCATTGTTCTTCTGTTTGATCACTTTCTGGTGGATTAACAATTTTAATCACGGCGTATAGATTGCCCGCTACGCTTGTTGCAGTGGCTGGAAATCCTTTGCCTTTGAGGCGCATTTTTTTGCCTGTTTGCATATTTTTAGGGACATTCATTCCCACTGAACCCGTTGGAGTCGGAACATTGACTTTGGCACCCAATGCAGCTTCCCATGGTGTGAGCAATAAATCGGTATACACATCTTTGCCTTTTAATTCAAACTTATGGTCTTGGTCTAATTCAATTTTTAGCAATAAATCACCATTGGAACCTCCATTGATTCCCGGCTCTCCTTTGCCTTTGAGGCGAATACTTTTACCTGGTTCTATGCCCTTGGGGATTTTGACGTTCAACCGTTTTTCGGTCATATAAGCCTGGCCATGTGCACCTTCTTCCACCTGTTTAATCATAAAAGTACGATTCACTCCAGTGTATAAATCTTTTAAAGGCACTTTGATGGTCTGCTTAATATTTTGGCCTTTTCTAGCAACAGCTTGTCTTTGCCCACCAAAACCAGCGTGTGCTCCACCTCCTTGTTGACCGAAGACCGATTCAAAAAAATCGCTAAAATCAGCACCGCCACCAAAACCGCCTTGTCCACCAGGAGCACCATGTCCTTGCTGACCTTGCTTCCAATTAGAACCCAACTGATCATAAGACGCCCTATTCTCATCATTTTTCAAGACTTCATAGGCTTCGCTAATTTCTTTGAATTTATCTTCGGCATTGGCGACCTTGCTTCTATCTGGATGGTATTTACCAGCAAGTCGCTTGTATGCTTTCTTTATTTCGGCTTTTGTGGCTTTTTTATCAACGCCCAATATTTTGTAGTAATCTTTGTAATCCATCGGATATTTATATGTATTTTAGTTATTCTGTAAATGGTGTTTTATTTCAATTTTTCAACCATTGTCCAATTCTTAAATCCCAGCTTTACTCAAAATATCAACCATTTCACGCATTAAATTGGATGCCACAGGATGCTTGGTCAAAAAACTGTATTCCACTTGCATTATGCCATCGTAAACATCTTGATGCTGCAAATCCTCTACACTTAACATTTGACTGATGTTGTTGTCCATTTCTTGTAATTGACTGCTTGTTTCGCCATCCACCTCTTGCTTGGTGTTTTTTAATTCATGTTGTAACTGTTCTAGTAATTCTTTAACTTTTTCTATACTCACTTTATAAACTCCAATAAACTTATTGTATTATTTTAACATGGTAGCAGATCTTTTTACTAATTTGTAAGGATAAATTAACCAACAAATGATAGGTGTCAAATAAAGTGTAAAAATTAAAAGTCGAAACCAATGTGGACTCAAAACGGATCGACTAAGGAATCCATTATTAACCACTTCAGAATAGAATCCATACATCACGTAAAAGCCAAATACCATCAAAGCAAGGGCGACAATCAATGATACCCAAATTTCAACTTTACCTAGAGTGCGCTTTGCCAAAATAATATTGGTAAATATCAAAACCAAAATAACCGTTAATGCCACATACACTGGTGTGCCTAACTTAAACTTCCAAGAGAATAGATTAAAAAATAACACCAATGTCAATATCGCATAAAACAATGCGGCAGAAATTAGCATCCATAAGATTGAGATTAAAATTGTGCGTTTTGGCATATAGACATCTAATGCAAAAAAGAGCATCATAGCACAGATTAATATTAAAATTATGATACTTACAATTCTGAGCCAATCAGAGTTTAGTACACTGGAGAACAGCATGAAAAAAATACTTTTGCCCTTAATTCTATCACTATTTTGTACCTTAACCACTGCCTCTGATACAAATCCTCCTGTAACGAATATCATGGGCGACTGGCATGGACAGTTATCGGTAATGGGTACAAAGCTAAGAATTTCATTTCATATCAGTCAACAGGGAGAACAATTGACCACAACCATGGACAGTCCCGATCAAGGTGCGATGGGTATTGCCACTACTTCCACTTCATTTGAAAACAATCAATTGTACATTTCCATAAAAACCCTGGGCGCTGAATACAAAGGCATGATTAAAGATGCTGTCATTGAGGGCATGTTTTCACAAGCTGGCATGGAAATGGAACTTGTTTTGAGCCGCGAAGTGATAATAGAACAGAAGCTTCAAGCCAGGCCTCAAGACCCAAGCAAACCTTATCCCTATCATTCTGAGGACGTCATATTCAATAACAAACATGCCAATAACATAAAACTAGCTGCAACATTGACCCTACCCAATAATATTAAAAACCCCACTGTTGCTATCATGATCAGTGGTTCAGGGCCGCAAAATAGAGATGAAGAAATAAAAGCCTTTAATCACCGTCCTTTTCTAGTGTGGTCGGATTATTTAACCCGCAATGGTATTGCCGTTCTCAGATACGATGACCGTGGTGTTGCTGAGTCTGAAGGAACACAAGAAAATGCCACTTCTGAAGATTTTGCAACCGATGTAGAAGCCGCTGTGGAGTATTTGCAAAACAGGCAAGACCTAAACTTTCGCAACATTGGATTAATTGGCCACAGCGAGGGTGGTTTTATTGCCCCCATGGTTGCTGCTAAAAACAAAGACATTTCCTTTATTGTATTGTTGGCAGGGACAGGAGTCGATGGCGCAACTATTTTGACCACTCAATCAAGAAAAGCTGCGGAATTGGCCGGAGCAACTGTTGAGCAATTAAAATTCAACGAGAAGATTTCTAATCAAATTTTTGCCATGGTTAAAAATGAATCAGATACATCAATTCTAAAAAACAAACTGTCAGATTTTTTACAAGCAACCAAATTGAATGCTCCCAAAGAATTGACAAAAGATTTAACCGAAGCAACCATCAAACAGCAGGTTAAAGTATTAAGTTCCAACTGGTTCAATTATTTCATAAAAACCAATCCAGATGATTTTTTATCTCAAGTAAACTGCCCTGTACTTGCCATCAATGGAGAAAAAGATTTCCAAGTTCTTCCCGAGTTAAATTTATCTGGCATTAAGCAATCTTTAACTAAAGCCAACAACAAGGATTTTACCCTTAAAGAATTGGTAGGTTTAAACCACTTGTTCCAAACAGCAGAAACAGGTGCCTTGAATGAGTATGCTAAAATTGAAGAAACTATTTCTCCAGTTGCATTAAAAATAGTTGCAGACTGGATTAATCAACGATTTAATTAATACCCAAATCCCGATATGGAAAACACTATTATAGCACAAACCCTTAGCACCTCTAACAAATCTAAAAAATACCTAACCACCAATAAGGTGGCAACGTATTTTTTAGATTCGCTATACGCACCAAGTGATTGCACTCTAATTCGCGTTTCTATATCGGGATTGGGGTAATAAATGAGAAGATAAAATGCTGAAATATCTACTGTTATTGGTTTGCTTGAATAGCAACGCACAAATAATCAAGCCGGTTTTACCCAATATTTCCAAGGATTTTCGAAATATCAGGGACTTTACGTTGTATAAGGATGAAGCCTATTTTAGTGCTCAAAACACATTGGGCAACTTATCGACAATCGTCAGAGTTCGCAATGAAAACCAACAATGGATGCACCCTGAAATCGCTTCATTCTCTGGAAAGTATCACGATATTGAACCGTTTGTCAGTCATGACGGATTGACTTTATTGTTTGCTTCAAATCGCCCAAAAAATAAAACCGACCAATCCAAAGACTACGATATTTGGTATGTGACCAGAAAAACAATACAAGACCAGTGGTCAAAACCGATAAATTTCGGTAGTCCAATAAACTCTGAAAGAAATGAATTCTATCCTTCTTTAGCAACCAATGGAAATCTATATTTCACGGCGAACAACACTAATTCTAAAGGCAAAGATGATATTTATATTAGCGAATATAAAAACAACAAATACCAAAAGCCTTATTCTTTAAGCGGGTCTATAAACAGTATCGGTGATGAATACAATGCTTTTATTGCCCCCAATGAGATGTATATCATATTTGGTGCTTACAAACGCCCTGATAGCATGGGCAGTGGAGATTTGTATATCAGTTCTAAAGACAAAGATGGAAACTGGAGTCCTGCAGAAAACATGGGAGATAAAGTCAATTCAAAGTATATGGATTATTGCCCTTATGTTGATACCAAGAACAATATTCTTTATTTTACCAGCAAAAGAAATAGAAATGATGCTTCTGATTTCAAAACCATACAGAATCTACTTGACTCTTATAATGGATATGAAAATGGCATGAGTCGGATTTATAAAACCAATATTTAACGCCTAAATCAACCTGGCGGCCACAACATTTGTCGGCCTGCCAAAAAATGTAAGTGAATATGGTACACTTCTTGACCGCCGTTTTGGTTACAGTTCATGACTAAACGATAACCGTTTTCATCTTCACCAATTTGCTTGGCATAATCTCTTGCAGCCAAAAACAATTGGCCCGTTAATTCAGCTTGATCGTCTTTAATATCATTAATCGTACTTATCCTAATTTTGGGAATAAACAAAACATGGATGGGGGCTTGAGGATTGATGTCCTTAAATGCCAACACTGTATCGTTTTCAAAGGCGATTTCTGCGGGGATTTCTTTATTGATGATTTTGTCGAATATAGTTGGTTGATTTGTCATGACCATGCCTTAAATGTTGATTTTTATTAATTGTACATTGGTTTTATATTGATTCTCGGCTGCCAAAAGCATGTGCGATGGTGTTGGCATCGATGTACTCCAGTTCACCACCCAAAGGCACACCCTGGGCTAACCCTGTGGCTCTAATATCGGCTTTAGAACACAGTTGAGCAATGTATTGAGCAGTAGTTTGGCCTTCTAAGGTTGAACTAGTTGCGAGTATGACTTCTTTGATGGGTTCGGTTGATAAAATATCTACCAATTTAGGGAAGCCCAATTCAGTTGGACCCAAGCCATCAATCGGACTCAAGTGACCATGCAGTACGAAATAAGTCCCTGAAAAATCAGTCGCCCCTTCTATCTGCATTAAATCAGCAGGCGATTCAACAATGCATAACTGATCTGTATTTCTTTTGTCACTTAGACAAATGCGACACAAATCATTTTCTGTTAATGTTCTACAGCGCTGACACTCACCAATTTTCTCACAGGCTTCTTTTAAGATATCTGCCAGTTTTATGGCATTGTCTTTGTTTTTTTGTAGCAAATTAAAACAGATCCTTTGGGCTGATTTCGGACCAACACCGGGTAGAATCTGAAAAGCATTCATGAGTTGTGCAAGTAATGACATATTAGACATCAAACCTAAAAAGGTAGTTTGAATCCTTCAGGCAGTTGCATGCCACCCATCATGTCTTGCATAGAACCTTGTTGCTCTGATGAAATTTTGTTTTGTGCATCATTGAAAGCAGCAATTATTAGGTCTTCCATCATTTCCATATCACCATCTAACATATCATAATCAATGTCTAACTTTTTTAATTGATTTTTGCCCGTTAGAGTCACTTTGACAATGCCAGCACCGGCTTCTCCAACAATGATTTTATTGGCTAGCTCTTCTTGTTGTTTTTGCATTTGCTCTTGCATCTTTTGGGCTTGTTGCATCAAACCACCTAATTGACCTTTCATAATAAATTTATACCTCTAAAAAATTTTGTCCTTGTTTGATTTGTATCACTTCTGCATCAAAGTTTTCTTGCATGTGTTGTACAAATGAATTTTCATTAACTTGTTGTTTGGTTTGTTGTATGTTTTTTTCTACAATGTCCTGTTCTTTTTTAGCAATGGTTTTTTCCAAATCCACACCATCTTCTAGTTGGACAGAAATGGTTTCAACCACTAAATTTTCAAGTGCTGCACACAATTTTCTTTGTGCTCCATCTGTCATAAAAGCTTCGGCCTGTTTGTCAATGGCCAACACCAACTGTCCATCCTGATTGCTCATCACATGTGCATTTCTTGCCAATACTTTGGACATGCCTTTTATCGGCAATGCCGCGTAGATAGCTTGCCAATTGTCATTGGTAACCTCTGCCAAAGAATAAGTCTTTGAATTTGTTGGAGCATCTTCAACATTTACCTGTTGTTCAACTGATTGTTCAACGGGTTGTATATTGCTCGCAGCCACATTGCTATTTTGATTATTTGCTTGAGACAAAGAACCACCTTGCGTAGGGGCAGTAATTGCTTGGACATTGGAGCGTATATTTGCAACAGATTTCTCACTACCAGGGTTGCCAATTTTAAAAGCAAACAAACGAATAATCGTCATCTCAAAACCCGTTTTGCTGTCAGGAGCCAATTGTATTTCTTCTTGGCCTTTTATCACGATTTGATAAAACAACTGAATTTGTTCGGGATTGGTTTTCTTTAATAAGCCATCAAGGGTAGCTCGATCAAACTGAGAACCATCTACAGTTTTATTTAAAATTTGCACCAGTGAAATTTCATGCAGCAAGTAAGCCAATTCATGCAAAAATCGCGAATAATCGGGCGACATCACAAATATCTGCTCTAGTTGACTGGATAGATTTTCGGCATCTTTATCCAAGATGCTGTTTAATATACCCACCACCTTATCCTGATCCATGGTGCCTAACATCAGTTTTACGTCTGATTCCATGACCTTACCTGCGCCAAATGCCAAAGATTGGTCCAATAAACTTAATCCATCGCGCATAGATCCATCAGCAGCACGGGCAATTAACTCAACCGCTTGATTATCAAATTCTGCATTTTGCAATTCTAACAACTTGGCTAAGTGGTCTTTAATTTGGGTTAAATTTAAGCGTTTTAAATTGAACTGTAAGCAACGAGACAATACCGTGACGGGTAACTTCTTTGGTTCTGTGGTTGCCAATAAAAATTTAACATGTGGCGGTGGTTCTTCCAATGTTTTCAACAAAGCATTAAAACTACTGTTAGAAAACATATGTACTTCATCAATCAGATATATTTTATAGCGGCCTTTTGTAGGTGCGTATTGAACATTTTCCAACAGCTCACGCGTATCATCTACGCCTGTTCGAGAAGCAGCATCCACTTCTATCAAATCAACAAACCTGCCCTCGCTGATTTCGGTACAAGCACCACAAACACCACAGGGATTTCCCGTAACACCTGTTTCGCAATTCAACGCTTTTGCCAAGATGCGTGCAACCGTTGTTTTTCCCACACCCCTAGTTCCTGTAAACAAAAAAGCATGATGAATGCGATCTTGCTCCAAGCCATTTATCAATGCCTGAGAAACATGTTCTTGCCCCACAAGTTCTGTAAAATTTTGTGGCCTGTATTGGCGTGCGAGTGCTTGGTAGCTCATAATTTATATGTAGAAAAATAAAGAATTAAGTATGGAGATGTTTATCCAAATAATCAAGGATTTTAATTGAAAGTTGAAAATTGAAAATTTTATTCTTAGAGATACTGTCTTAATCTTTTTTAAATAACTTACTAAAACCAGAAATACTCAAATTCAACCAACCCAACACCAAAAAGCTACCACCTACTGGTGTAATCCATGAAAGGTCGGTTTTGCCGTGAAGCACCAATAAATACAAACCTCCACTGAACAATAAAATACCCAACAGCATGCTGACTATTGCCGATTTAATCCAAAAATTAGTTTGTTTTAAACTGCTTAACCACAGCAATAAAATTGCATGCAGTAATTGATAGGTAACAGCATTATTGAACAATAGATAATTAACTGAACCACGTTCAATATGAAAAACATGACTACCCATGGCAGCAAGTATTACTGCAGTCATTCCATAGACTGCAGCAATTAAAAAGGCTATTTTCTGTAGGTTGATAAATTACTCCATTGTTTTAGTGGCTGCTGGGATAACTTCAATAACATCAGATAATTTCTTATTAAGCGCATCAAATTTATAACTGGGTATCACATATGCCCAATGTGTTAATTGCTTTTCGTAGGTATTGTTATCGCCCAAATTTTCGAATACTACTTTCATCAAAGTTTTGTCTTCTTTTGGGTAAAATGACAACTGGTATTGCAAACCAGAAAATAATTCATAAATTACTTTAAGAACGTTTTGCTCTGGTAAATCTTCATTATTGGCAATGGTTTCAATGGCGAACTTTTGCAATCCATTGGCCAAGGTATTAATTGCCAAGCCTGTTTTTAATTGGTGATTTTCTGGTAGATTCTTGATTACAAAACTTTTGTCTTGAGGGCTTAATTTATTGATGGTGAAAGACTCTTTATCATCGGTTTTGAAAACCACTGATTTAATTTGTGAAATATCAACATCAAATAGTGTGTTCACAATCCAGTCTTTGCCGGCTAATTTTACATCTAACTTACCCTGTGATAACCAAGTTTGTGCTTCATTATTCTTACGCACATAAATTCCTTGTGATTTTTGCGCTTGTTTACCAATTGAAATATTGGCTATCTCTGCACCTCCTTTTTGCAATTTGATGCTCGTTGCTGCATCGTTGCCTGTTTCTGCCAATGATAACTTTCCATAGTTCTTAGGGTTACTGGTTTTCTTTTCTTTGAGTTTAAATTTTCTCAAATCTAGCAATAAATTAGCCACTTTATTGGCATCCGCTATAAAGTTGTCGGCTTGCTGAACCCTCCAAGTACCATCAGTTTTGCTTAGACTAATAATCTTGTTATTTTTACTGATAACAATTTCATCAATATCATTGATTTGAGATTGTAATTCAGGAATTAAAAACTCTTCTTGGGTTGATGTTGATTTTTTGCTATTAATCACCATCCAACTTATGCCAGCTAGGACGACAAAAGCCGCTACCAATATTTTAATACTACTTTGCATATTTTCCTCCCTTCTTTTTGGGCCTTAACCTCAATACAAACACACCAAAAATACTGATTAAAAGAGGTATCATTCCTATGTTTATCATCTTCAAGTTACTGCCTAAGTTTTTAATGTCTTTATCAAGATTGCGCCTTACTTCTCTTAGTTTCTTTCTCACTTCGAGTTTTTCTGTTTGGAATTTTTGCAATTCTTGTTCCTGCTCTTGGCTCATTATCATGCGATTTTGTTGGCCTTTTTGCTTTTGTATTTCATTCAGTTTTCCCTCTGTTTCTCTTAAGCGTTGTTTCAATACGTTTTCTTGTTCGCGAAATTTCTTGTCCGAAGCTTTTTGTATTTCTATCACTTTTGTAAACGGTCGTGCCGAATTTTTTCGACCTCGAATATTGATCAAATCAACACTGCCTGCCATATTGTCCAATAGGTTGGTTATCATATTCCCATTATCCGCAAAGGCACTGAATACTTTTCTTCCAAAAAAGTTTTGACTTCTTACCCACATTTGATCAAATAAAACATCTACATCTGCAAATAAGACAATTTTAGGGTCATTGTTTTCAGTTACAACACTGGACTTATCAACTCCATCAATGCCTTCTGGAAATGCGGTTTTGATACTTCCTGTTAATCTGCCCGCAATAGTTTTACTTTTCTCATCGGATTTAAATGTTTTATACAAAGTACTCGGATCAAACAAAAACTTTATAGTGTCTGTAAGTACCGTACTTGACTCTTTTGAAGAGGACAATATACTTTGTAAATTATCAGATTCAAAGAAACCAGCCGTTGCCAAGTTAATGGTATCCAGTTCTCTGGTAATGATATCTTTTTTGTTAAAAGCTTCACCTTTTAACGCCAAGTAACCCAAATGACGTGTGGGCCTTGAACTTTGTTGAGTTTGTATATTTAACGCATATTTATCATCCAACACCACTTGCTTAGGATTATATGTTACATTCCAAGCTGCAAATAAAGCACTCAAATCAGAAGTTTTGTCAGCTTGATAGGCGGCCATTGGATTTTGAGGGTCAGCAATGACCACTTCTGATTGGGCAAGTGGATCAACAAACACCAACAATCTACCACCTTTCAATGCAAATTGGTCAATGGCAAATTGGGTTTTTTCTGATAGCTCTTTGGGGTGAATCAACATTAAAACATCAATGTCTTTATCAATACTTTCACTGTTTATATCCAAATGTTTGATTAAATAGTCTTTACTCAATTGCGTCAAAAAGACTTGAGCAGGCACTGATTCTCCTTTGACTTGATCGAATCTGGCTTTAATTTCGATCGAGCTCATTATACCAATGGTGTTTTTCTCAGGACTATTCAAACTATTGATTAACTGAGCAATATCATACTCAAGAAAAGATTCTCTATCAGGTTGCATAAAAGGTATCACTTCCAAACCGTCCAAAGTATTTTGGCCCACAAGTCCAAAAAATATATTTTCACCACCATCTCCAACAGGCAAGGCTTGCAAACCAAATTGTGCCGCTTCGTCTTCTTGAGGTGAAAAGATTTTTGGATCGATGAAAGAAACTTCTAACTTGCTATCAGAATACCGCTTCATTTCATTCAATAAGTCCAACACTGTGTTTTTATAAGTTCTCAATATAGGAATATGGTGTGTAGCTTCATCTGAAAAATACAATTTTATGTGTATGTTTTCATCTATATTTTTCAAGATGTTCTTTGTCCCATCATTGAGTGTAAACAATTTGTTTTCGGTTAAATCCAGACGTGTTCGAGAGAACAGACCAGATTGACTGATTATGACTGACCCTAAAAAGAAGATGCCAATCAGAAATAATATTTTAGTTGTGTTTGATTTCATTGTTATTCTCCTTAATCTGCTTTTTTTATGTCGAGTACAATCGATGTTGCATACAACCACACACTGATTATCATCGTAAAATAGACGAGGTCACCCAAATCTAACACGCCTTTATTAATACTTGAATAGTGGGTTAAAAAACTGGTTGATGCAATCGAATCTACAAAAACTTGTGGCAACCAAGCCGAAAACACATCAAGTACCATTGGCATACCCGCCAACAGAAACAGAAAACAAATAACTGCTGTGAGTATAAAAGCAATTACTTGGTTTTTACTGGATGCTGAAATACAAGAACCAATAGCCAAAAATGCACCTGCCAATAGCAAACTACCAACATAACTGGCAATAATCAAACCATTATCGGGTTCACCCAAATAATTAATGGACATCCAAATAGGAAAGGTAAAAAATAAAGCAATACCAATAAATATCCAAGCAGAAAAAAACTTACCTAAAACCAAATCCCTTTGCCTAACTGGCAGTGTCATCAACAGTTCGATGTTACCACTGCGTCTTTCTTCTGACCACATGCGCATTGATACTGCTGGCACCAAAAACAAATACAGCCATGGGTGGAAATTAAAAAACGGTGTCAAATCTGCTTGGTTACGTTCATACAAACCTCCCAGATAAAAAGCAAAAACCCCACTTAATATTAAAAATATAACGATAAAGACATACGCAATAGGGGTTGAAAAATAGCCCTGTAGTTCTCTTTTAATAATGGCTAACATTGGGTTCATCGTACTGCCTCCTTTTGTCTCTTATCGGTATTTTCCATAGTAATGTTTCTAAATACTTCGTCCAATCGTCCTGGCTCCATGGTCAATCTTGTCACAGATATTTTGTGTTGTTTTAAAAAGGCACTGATTTCATCAAATATATAGACGCCTTGTGCTGGAAAAACAGTCGTTTTCTTTCTCCGAGCATCAAACTCAACATCTCGAACACATGACATGTTTCTGATCTCTGATAACAAGGGAAATTCTATTTCAGCTTCAAAGGTAACAGCATTGTGATACTTTGACATATTCTCTAGTTCTGAAGGGCTGTTGTCGGCAACAATTTTACCATCAGCAATAATAATGGCGCGGTCACACACTTCGTGAACTTCTTCCAATATATGGGTTGAAATTATGATTGTCTTATCTTTTGCCATGGAAATAATAAGTTGACGAACGTCGTGTTTTTGATTGGGATCTAATCCATCAGTTGGCTCATCCAATATCAACACTTCTGGATCGTGAATAATGGCTTGTGCCAAGCCGACCCTTCTTTTAAAACCTTTTGACAAGGTTTCTATTCGTTGGTAGTAAACCTGCTCCAAGTTTATCCTATCAATAATTTCATCTGTTTTGGTTTGAATCAATTCTTTAGGGATACCACGCATTTGGGCAATGAATTTAATGAAGTCGCAGACACGCATCTCATCATAACTGGGAGCTCCTTCAGGTAGGTAACCAATTTTATTTTTCAAACCAATTGGGTTATCAAACAAGTCTATACCACAAACTTTTATACTTCCTGAACTGGGTTGTAAAAAACCTGTAATCATTTTCATGGTTGTGGACTTACCTGCACCATTGGGACCTAAAAACCCAAGAACCTCTCCTTTGTTGGCGACAAAGGACAAGTTATCAACGGCAGTAAACTGATTAAAAACCTTACTTAAGTTTTTACATTCTATCATTTTCTTCCTCAAATATTTACTAACAAAACTTATGCATAATTATAAGGTAAAAGTCACTATTAATGAACCAAATTTCTGTCCTAGAATTAGCAACCGTTATTTTTAACAAAAATATTAAAAAAATCAAGCATAATTAATGATTTTAAATTAACATCACTTGTTAGTTTATAGTAGCCCGAAATAGTTCAAAAAATATATGATAAAACAACTCAACAGCTTACCAGATGGATTACTAGAATTAACTGCTGACAAGTTGTATACCAAAATTGACAATCATACTTTGGTTCATCTAAATGGTAAGGTTCAACGACCAATTTTCATCTCAATTTTACAACACGGTGACGAATATACAGGTTGGGATGCGCTTAAAGATTATTTAAACAATCACCAACACCAACTTCCACGCTCGATGACTATTCTTTTTGGCAATATACAGGCAGCAAGGTTTAATGTTAGACAATTAGACAACCAACCTGATTTTAATCGTTCGTGGCCTAGCTATTTAAACCTAAATGACCCAACCGCTAATACCATGCGAGAGGTCACCGATCTGATGAAACTCCGAAAGCCTTTCGCCAGCGTTGACATACACAATAACTCAGGTAGGAATCCACACTATTCAGGCATAAATTCTCTGGACCAGGAGTTTTTGAATCTGGCTTCATTGTTTTCAGACACCATGATTTATTTTACCAGCCCTGTGGGGATTCAATCTGCCGCTTTTGCTGAATTTTGTCCCTCCGTTACCGTGGAATGCGGTTTATCTGGAGCTTCAGATGGCACTGAGCAAACACACACTTTTTTAGAATTGTTATTTAACCAATACAATTTAAAAAATGTACCTGGTATTCTCGAACACCAAAGGGTGTTTAAAATACATGCTACGGTAAAAATCAAACCTGAAATTGACATCAGTTTCGAACAAGACAATATTGACTTAGAATTGGTCAAAGATTTAGATGTATTAAACTTCCATCAGATCCAATCTGGCGAAGTGTTTGGCAAACTCAACAAGCAATTGTTTGACAATCAAGTAATGCCATTTGTTGTTACGGACAAAAATAACAATATTATCACTGATGAATATTTTAAGTTAGCAGATGGTAAGGTCTGTTGTAAAAGTTCATTTGTACCCGCCATGATCACTCAAAATATCCAAGCAATTCGTCATGATTGCTTGTGTTACATTATGCAACCAATCGATGTTGCTTTCAATTAAAGGTAAATCTATGAAAACTAACAATGTAAAAGCCATTATCACTGGTGGTGTATCAGGACTGGGACTTGCGTGCGCAAGAAAAATTATAGCAGATGGTGGAGAAGTCTTTCTATTTGATATTAATCAAGAAGCTGCAGATGCTGTTTTAACTGAACTTGGGTCTCGCGCACATTTCGCAAAAACCGATGTTAGCAATGAGAAGAATGTTGAAGAGTCTTGTCAACAAGCTGCTGATACAATGGACGGTATTAATGTGGCCATTAATTGTGCTGGAGTATTATCTGCTGGAAGAGTCTTGGGCAGAGAAGCACCGATGGCTACTGATTATTTTTCTAAAGCGATAATGATTAATTTAATTGGCAGCTTTAATATTTCTAAAACTGCTGCCAATATCATGCAGAATAATGAAGCTGATGCTGATGGACAACGAGGAGTTATTATAAATACAGCGTCTATCGCTGCTTATGAAGGGCAAATTGGTCAAGCGGCTTATTCTGCTTCAAAAGCAGGAATCATTGGCATGACTTTGCCCATGGCAAGAGAGTTTACACGCATTGGAGTTAGAGTCATGACCATTGCACCTGGCGTATTTATGACGCCGATGGTGTCAGGCATGCCAGAGAATGTTAAAGAGGCTTTAGGATCTGCAGTTCCTTTTCCTTCAAGATTGGGTTATCCAGCTGAATTTGCCGATACCATGGCTCATATTGTTGAGAATACTTATTTAAACGGTTCTGTGATTCGTTTAGATGGTGCCATCCGTTTACAAGCCAAGTAAATATAATTCAGATTTATATAGAGCGTTATCCAGCAATAACGCTCTATATTTTATACATACTATTTATTCAAAACCATCTGCAAACAATACAAGGATTGGTTCAGGAATATGTGTTTTAAACACCACAAGTGCATTGTCAATACCTGCAGCTACAATTAACCAACTGCCATCGCTGGTAATTGCCAGTGATGTAGGACCATTCATTTTGGTTACTCCTCCCACCTCATCTTGTTCTAAATCCGCAAACTCTAAATCTCCATAACCAATAGATGTGGTTACATTGTCACGAGTAAATGAAACCATTGTAGAATCATCAAAGCCCAATACATATGCACGATCATCACTGGGGTTTGTAATGATTGCACTGGGAGAATTCAAACCTATAAAGTCTGGATTGGCCTTGGTGAGTGTGGTATTAAATGTCAAAACACCATCAGCATTATTTCGATTAAATACAACTACAGCATCATCAGCTCTACCCAATGCATATACTTGTGCACCATCAGCACTAACAACGAGGTCTGCGGCAGCACCCAAGTCTGTCACACCTCCTATACCTGATTTAAACGAACTCATATAATTTAATTTTCCTGTAGAGATGTCTCTATTGAAAACATTCAAAGCAGAACTATTATCAGCAACAACGTAAACATTTTTACCATCTGGTGAAACTTTTAAATTAATTGGTCTATCCATAAATGCAACAGTCACACCTGAATCATTGCTGTCATTCACACCATTCTTTTCAGTTTCCAATAGGGTCAACAGCCCTGTCATATCATCTATACTAAATGCAGTTATAGTGTCAGAAGCACTGCCTGCAGCATACAAATGCAAGCCATCATCACTAATAGCCAAACCATATACTTCTTGCAGCCCAAATTCACCTGCAACTGCTTCAATAAAATTAGTTATGAAAGTGAGTTCACCAGTGATTGAATCGATACCGAAAACAGACACTGTATTGTTACCACTGGCAGCGGCATACAAATACTTACCATTAGGTGACAACACAATTTGCCTGATCAATTTAAAAGAAGCTGTTTCAAAACCGACCGTTGTGTTGTTAACGACCGATAGAAAATTTAAAACGCCACTGCTAAATGAAAAGTGCAAAAGACTACCATTCCCATCCAATGATGAGACATAGACATGGCGATTATTATTACTAATAGCCACATCTGATGGACTAACCAATTCTGGAACAACACTATTATCCACTTCAACGGGATCTTTGGTTTGTTGTTCACGGTTGGCATCCATAATAAATCCAGTTAAAGTGGGTGTAATCAACTGCGCATTATTGACATTACTAATTTGCAATTTAATCACCTCAATTCCCTCAACAACAGCATCGGATAAGAAATCTACTGGAATAGTCACTTGTTGCTGTCCTGCGGTAATTATTTTGTTTCCAGCTGTTTGTGTATAATCAGCACCTTCAGTCGCTGTACCTGCAGCAGTTGTATAGTCAAAACTAATATCTTGCTCAAATGTTCTGGATAAAGTTAAAACGAAACCTTGAGTTAAAGTACCACTGGCTGGTTCAAACACCACCATGTCATTTCCTCTTAATTCCGGCAAGCCATCATCGTCAAGAATCGTTGCTGTTCCGATAGGAAACTGAATAATAGCATTATTAGGATTGGACAAGAACACTTCAAAAGTTTCACTACTTTCAATCAAAGTATCTCCACAAATTTCAACTTCAATCGTCGTTGATAACGATTGAGCTGCAATTGTCGCCACACCATTTTTATTGACATAATCAAAATCACCCGTACAAGCATCTCCTTCAAGAGCCGATGTAGGAGAAGTTTGCTGGGTTCTCCAATCTACTGTGACCACTTCATCCGATACTTCTGATAAAGTTATTTGCATACTTAACAAACTTGTTCCTGAATTTCCTTCTAACTTTTCGCCAGGCAATATATTTAGTACTCCCGAACTAGCCGCCAAATTTAATGGATCAAGATCCAAGCGTTCTGCTGTGCCATAGTTTCCAACCAACACTTCAGCAACTAAATTTCCATTGATGAATACTGAGGCTGGGTCTCCCGGACGAGCATTACCATGTTTTCTGGGGTCCACATCATCCATAGGAACTCTTAGTGCATATAAGCCACCCAATGAATCATCACTTCCCATCGAATAAATAGCCACTGTCAATAGCTGACTCTCAATAAAGATAGAAATTTCAGAATTGTTGGCTAAAGGTTCACCAAACCAAGTAGCAGTTCCATACAAAACAAAATCTGGTTGAGACAATTTTGCATGAACTTGACTTGTCATGATTGAAAGAATCAATACGATAAATATCACTTTTTTATTAATTTTCATGATTAATTACCTGAGTAAGAATAAGTTGTAAAGAACAAGTGAATATCACTGACACCATTGCCATCTCTTTCACCATTGCCACCGGGTATTAATTGGCCTTCTATGAATGTATCTAATCCTTCTTTAGGATCATTTAAGAAACTGGCTCCGGGAATTATCATCATCCATTTCCTGTTCCATACCGATCGTCCAATTAATCGAGAGCTAGATATAATCTCACTGGCATCAAACGGTTCGGAATAATGAAAAGCCAAATATTGAGAATGTTTTCTTATGTCTGTTGAATTCCCTATTTGAGCATCTACTATTGGCAACCAATCAAATCGATCTAAATCTGTAGCCCCCAATTGAAGTGGAATAGGTAATTTTTGATCAATAACTTGCCACTGACGAACACTGAAATTGTTGGCTCCAGGAGAACGCATCATGTCAGCCCCTATGGGGAACAAATACATTCTTGGTGTGTTGGATAATGGCAAGTCAGCATAATTTTCAAACCAAGTACCTACACCCTTTATTCGAGTAGAAAATTGACTTGAATCATATGCACTGTCACCTGGTCCAAGCTTGTTACCAAAGAAGTTTTGACCAAATAAAACAGATGTATCAAATGTTAGCACAATCGCGGGTTGTGGTCCTGCGGACTCAGGTGCAAATGGTCTAGCATACCGTTTGAACTCAGGTATATCCCAAATATTTTCGACTGTTTTCGATATTAATTGTTCTCTCCATGTGGCACTTGAATCTACATCATCTGCAATTCTAAACAACTCATACCTCAACGAAAATCTATTGGTTTCTACATCTGGATTATTAAAGCCCATTTGTGATCTTAACACATCAAAACTTTGTTTCATGCGAGCCATAGGATCGGCTAGTCCATTTGAACCTGCAACTGGTGAACCATCCAATATTTGACCTATGGATCGTTCTTTAACAATATCTGTCAAGAAATTTTGCCCTGATTGCGCATCAGTTCCCAATAAGTTGGTTTCATAGTCATAAGCTGCTGCCGCTAAATAAACATATCGAGCTGCTTGATCAAATGCTGCACGGTATTTTTGCAAAGCATCATTTCTGAATATTCTAAATGCCATGTCTTCATAGCGATACTCTTGAATAGCCGCTGAACCCTGTCGTCTAAATGTCTCATATTGTTCCATTATTTCCGCACCATTGGCTAGTATAGTGTTGTATTTACCGATTAACTGTTGTGCGGATTCTGCTCTTAGATAAATTTCTGCACGCAAAGCGGGTTCCTCCTGCATAAGCAAGTCAATTTCACCTTTAACATTAAACAAATCCAAAGCAGTGTTATTTAACTCAACATCAAGCTCTGCAGCAGATCCGACTCTTTCTGCCGCAAAATCGGTAATACTGGCAACTGCCTCTAAACCATCGGCAACCGTATCAACAATAAAGGCTGATATTTCACCACCTGCTTGAATTGCACACCTTGGGCCACTGGCCACATCCCCTCCAACAGCAAATCCACCAATCAAATTTTTGGGAATACATTCTGAAGTTGTTTCAAAACTCGCATCGATTCCTAAGGCCACACGATGACCAATTGCTGCAGCTGTATTCAAAGCCAAGGATGTTGTCGTTAATGCAACAATTTCATCATTTGCCTTATTGGTAATATCAATATTACTTTCAGAAATTTCAAAGGTAGCTCTTAGAGTATCAATCGCGGTATTGATTCTTTGCTTTAGTAGGTCGTAGTCCAATATGGCTTGCCTTATTTCAATTCTTGCCAATACCATTTCATACATCACGTCCTGAATTTGACCTTCTGCTCTTCTGCTTCCTGTCCATTCTTTGGGTTTGTTAAAGGCAAAACCTATATCTGCTGATTCGATTGTTTGGTATTCAACATCCAGTGTTTCACTGGTCAAAGTTCCCAATGAACAACCACTGCCTAAAGGCTCACCAACACAAGAAGCTCTTTCATTTGATGTACCTGCAGGACCAGGTGATATGTCAAAGAAATTAATGCCGTTTTCTACTGGAGTATAGGTACCAGTAAAGGATTTAATTACTGCCACCGTGTTGTTGTCAGCATCATAACCATTGGTACAATTACCATCACTGTCCGTAGATTTACAACTGAAATCAAAATCAGTTCCTGCAAGCGCAGGAGTATCAATGTACATGTAATGGTACATATCATAGCCGGCAAAATTATCTGGGTAAGTACCTCCTACACCAATATCATCATCATAAGGTGCACCAAATATTTCTATCAATTGATTCTCAAAATCATTTTCAGTACTCTTAGAATCTATGGTTATATCTTCTAATGAATCTTGATTCCTGCGCATCAAATTGTTAATTTGATTGGCAAAGTCCCAAACACCTACTAAGTTATCCATGGCGATTTCTGCCCGTTCATAGATTTGCTCAAAATGAGTCAGGCCATTGCTGTTACTGTCTTCTACAACCAAAACAGGATCAATATCAAATGGTACAACTCCACTGGCTAGCCCCAAAGGATTTAACCCTCTATCTGCTTCGTCAATTTGGCTTTGGATATTATCGTAGTGACTAACAATTTGATCTAATTCAGGGATATTGTTCCTTTCAATTTTTTCAATACCAGAATGATCTGGATCTAAGTCCTCGGAAGGAATAATGGCATTGGCTGTCGCCCAATCAAAATAAGCTCCCATACCCGCACGGTGACCCCATTCTGATACACCCCAAGCCCTATCCTCTACTGGATCAGTATAACCTTGGTACTGCCCTGCCGGATCTTCGACATAAAAACTTCGGTAAGTCAAATCTACAATTTCGGCTCCTACTCTTGCCTTAGCAGCTGCTGTTTCCGCAAATTGTCTTTCATCTAGAAAATCTACTTTAAAATCTCCACCCGCAATGGTAATTGCCTCAGTCCTTACATTCCAACTATAAAATGGATGGCGAAGTAACTGATAATAAATATCAAGGGCTGTTAAATAATGCCCCCATGCGTCTCCATGCCCTTGTGGATACAATATACGTGCATCAAATTCATTGATATTTCCTGAATCATCTATATCTGATATGTTATAAGACAATGCGTATGCAACTTCACCATCACCCGTTGAAAAATTCCAAACCAGTCGATTGTATATAGGATTAACTATCGGCCCATTAGAGCCATCCCTACCTCTTAGTAATACCAATTCCTCTTCTAGCAATGAACCCAATTGATTTTGAAAATTAAATATGGAAGAAGCTACAGAAAAAGAACCATCATCTGTTGAAATTCCTATCATTGGATCTTGTGCATCAGCATAAGCTTCGTTGCCCAACAAAGTATAAAAGTCCACTAATCTAGAAGCTACCTGTAATATAGCTGTATTAGCAGGATCGTAATTAACCGGAGGTGTTGAATCTATACTTAATGCCATTGCCCGTTTCATCACGGTTGTATAAGCTTCAATCAAACCAATACTGTTTAGGTTTTCAGGGTCGTTATTCATGGCTATATCGCCTTCGTAACGTTCTCCCAATTGTACCAACATACTGGCAAAATTATTGGTGGCTGCTTTTGCAAAATCCTTAACTCTGTTATCAAAAGGATTAAGTCTATTTAATACACGTTTAACCCAACCTTGCGCCAACTTGCCTTGTTCAGTTAAAGCAGTTGCTCCTGGCTGACCTGCCCATAAGCTCCAATCAGTTTGGTTGTTACAACCTGGCAACCCTTTGTATCTGGCTATATACCAATTGTCAGATAAAGTTTGAATATTGGCTCCAGCAATTGTAATTTCATTGGCTCCTACAGGATTAGCCACTGGATATTTAACCCAACCATTGAGCTGTCCATTTTCAGGAACTGGCAATGGCATAGGTGGAGACCCATCTTGATCTGGGTGGAAGAACCACTCGAATTCTAATACGTCTGGGTTACCTCCAAAGTCACCGCTGTGTCTGAGCACTATTTGCTCATCAAAAATATTTTCTGGTTCCAGTACTTGTAGCTGCCCTTGATAGGTGGCATAGATATCAAAAGGAGGTATAGCCGGTGGAGGGGGTGATTGCAAACAACCGACTCTAATAATATTTAAACTAATAGGCAAAGGCGTAAGAGATGCATCGTTGTTAAAAGCCAAAGTCATAAATCCGCTGCTTTGTGCACTGCCTGCAGTTAATGCAGATTGTCCACCCACTGCTTGAAAAGGTTCCAACACAAAATCATTGTTCTTATCTTGAAACCCAATTAAGACATCGTCTTCAGAAACAGGCTGAGAAATTAGACACTCACGTCTGCCATCGACAATTTGTGAACTGGTACATATGCGCTGGATACCACTGGGGTTTCTGCTCAATCTAAACAGTGCTTCTACGGCTTGATCCCAATTACAACTGCCAGTTACTTGGCATAAACCAGTAAACCCTGACTCTTCAGAGCCATTGCCTCCATCTAATTTCTTTAATGCAACTCGATCATTCTTGGATAAAACGTTAGGTACCAATAATGGTTCACCTAAACCTGTAGCATCGTATAGGCCTTCTAAAATTAATTTTTTATTTAAAGGATCAAAAGACATGCGTTTTAGAATCGCAGCAGGCAATTTAATTGTTCCATCTGCTGAGCCCAATATAGTGCGTTTACCTGTGGTTTCTAATTCAGTAGCAATACTTGATGGAATAGCAGCTAATTTTACAAACCTTTGGCTAATTGGATCCATCATCTGGGCCAGGGTATCCGTTGGCAAAGGATCTGGTAATGAGTTATACAAATCATCATAAACCACCTCAATTGCAGCTTGATTGACAATATCAGGTAAGCCAGCTTTAGACTCTAGCAATGTTTCGCCTATTGTTAGTTGTGGTACATTTGTTGGCCAAGTAATATCATATCTTATCTTAATTGGATCAGTAGGGTTTGGCGTACCACCTTCGTTGACAGATAATCGAGCTAACCAAGGCACACAAGTGCTATCGAAATCAGGCTGACCATTGTTATCTATATCATCTTGGATATCATTGTTGTCTAAATCATAGAAAAATCCAGGTTGCAATGGATAGTAATACATCAATTCTCCACTGCCAGCGGATTTTGCCCAAATTTGGGCTTTGTAATCTTGAAAAAATGGTGGTGGCGGTTGCTCACCGAGTGCTTGGCCCACGGCTTTTGATTCAACACAACCAGGTAATGATCTTACAGGATAAGGAGGAGATACTGTCGTTGCAGCAATCCCAGTGAACTGGAAATTATTGTAACCAGCACCAGTTGCCAATACTTCAAAAATCCTCATCTTCCATTCAAAGACATTTTCATCGTAATATTTGACCAACACATAAGGGTCCGATGATGCACTGGCATCACCATCAAGCTTGTCACCAAAATCTGACCTTAAAGCAAAGATTGCTTCTATGCCTGTTCCTGTATTGGATGGGGCAAATATTGCATGTTCATCATTGGGATTAAAACCAGGTAAATTTGGATTACTTTGAATATAAAGCGACAAAGAAGGATAGGCCAAGGGATCTAATGGATCCTGACCCAATACTTCACCACCCAATTGGCTAGCAATAATTATCTTATCGGGGTCAAACGGCCAAACTGGTGCATATCTTACCGCTTTTTCTGGCCAAAACACACCTCTAAAATCATTGTGATACCAAGCTATGCTTAATTCTCTATCTGAATCTTGCGGTCTTGAAGTCTCAGTCCGATTAACTGGTATAATTTGACCTGTTCTGGCTTCACGGTTATACGCCGCATTGGATCCTGTACCATCATAATAGGCCAGTTCATTGAGTACATAACCTGTCCTACCTATCTCATTGTGATAAGAATCATCAATTTTAGTACCAATTATCCAGGATTCATTGTCTTCAAACTTAGGAACCGATTCAAACGGAATTGAGCGAACAATTTGTACTTCAATTGGAAACAGTTGAATACTTGGTGATGGTCCATTGATATAGATAATGGTTGAAAAACCCGAGAGTTCATTATTAAATACACGGTTTTCTATCGCAGCATTACCCCCTGCAAAGGATAAATCTAATACCAAATATTCCCCAGAAGCAGGTTCTATTTCCACAGGTGCCCCTATTGTATGTACCTGATAACATTCTGAGATGACTTGACTGCTACATTCAGTCGATGGCCAATTGGCTTGACCGGTACTAACTATTCTATCCGTATCTTCAGCAACTCCAGTTGCACGCCAATGAACTTCTAATTCCCCAAATGGTTGCAATGGTATCAATCTCCCATTTTCTCCAGCATTAAGAGGCTGAGCCCAATAGAGTAACTTTTGTGCTATAGCTTCTATTTTTATTCCGTCTTGATAGAAATCTGGTAACAATGTTGCATTCAATAAATAGGCACCATTGGGTGGAATTAAATCAACTCCAACTGGCCATGATTCTACTTGAAATGGACGGCCGTCTGTACCCCATGTTTCTACATAAATATCCGTGCCGCCTGCTCCATCAAATCGATCAGTTTCACCAAACAATATACTCGACTCTAAATTACCTGTAATATACAAACTGGTTAAACCATTGGTCGATATGTCTATACCCGTTTCATTTTCTAATTCACCGATAATAGCAGGATAAGAGTCACTTTCATCATAGGTATCACCACCGGTTAACCAACAAGCCACTTGATCCTTATTAAAGGACACCATAAACACATCATTTGAACCATTGTTATTGTGACTATTTATTGTTTCATTGACCCCAGCTACTCCAGGAGGAGGAGGACATTGGTTTTCAATATTGACATAAGTTAATGAGCCGTTGAATGACCCAATTTGGTAAATATTACCACTGTTATCAACAGTAACACCTTGTCCTACAGAATTACTTGCTGTTTGTGGGTGTCTCATCCAAGAACCCGCTGAACAAAAATCCAATGACACATTTTTATTTATACTTGCTAGAAATGCACCCCTAGGAATAGATAGTCCACAAAAACTGGCACCATCTGTTAGATTTTCACCAGAAACAATGAGTCTATTATTATTATTGTCAAAAACAACATCATTGATTTCTAAACTTTGAGGAATAGCTCTGGCAGTACCAAGTGTTGGGCTTGTTCCTAAAGTGTTGCTGATCTCAAATACGAATTTCTCAGGTTGTACTACAGCTTTAATTTCTAAATTATCAATATGCCAATAATCATAACAAGGACCGTAGCCAACTCCCTTAATAAAGACCATTTTAAATCCATTATAGGTCACTCCAGGACCAGATCTCACAAAGTTTGCAGTACCAATGGTTCTTGCACCACCACCATAATATCTTTGGAAATACTGTAAATTACCATTGTTATCAATGTAATGAACCGATATATCATCGCCGCTATCTGGTCTTTCACTTCCTGGAAAACCACCTTCGATAATATCATAACTAATCTGCAAACTCTTCATTCCCGCAGCATTTATAGGAGGTGTATAAGTAGCATAACCACCATCAGCAAAAAATAGGTCTTTGCCATTGGGTGCGTTATAGGTTATTGCATGATCCCATGCACCACTGACACAACTACCTGGATTACCTGACCAACCTGCTGGAAGCGTGTTATTGGGTGTGGAATCAAAATTTTCACTAAATAATATTGCTTCACCACCGGCTTCTCCAAATAAATAAACTCGACCATTGTCATCAACTTCCATGGATGTAGTCATATCAAACCCTGTTGAATTAGCACCACGGTCACGTGCCCAAACCCAACCACCATCGTGTTCCATACGAACAACAAAAAGTTCTGAAGTCTTGTTTGATGTAGAACCATGAGTCAGAGTGCCTGCCCCACCAAAATTTGCGGATTTGCGGTAAAATCCCGAAACAAATATTGAGCCTTCAATTTGGGGAATTGTACTGGGGTCGCCTTCTATAGACTTAATTACCTTTACCTCACTTTCATTTCCTGTAGTACCAAATTTTCTTGCCCATTTCCATGTGCCAGATGAATTTAACTTTGCCACGAAGCCATTTTTAACAGAAGTTGAGGCTGTCAATTGAATTCCACCAATTTCTATAGTCCCGTAATAAGACCCACCAATATAAACATTGTCTGACTCGTCGACTTCTATAGTTGTGGGTATTTCATCTGATGTACCACCGGCTTTAACCGCCCATTGAATAACTCCACTCGAATTCATCTTCAATACATAAATATCATTCAATCCAGTGCTGTTAAGTTCAATACCACCAAAATAAGCAGTGCCTTGAAATTGTCCAACTGTATAGGTACTTCCTGAAGAAGAAGTCACAATGGCTATTGCATTTTCATTATTTGCGCCACCACCACCTGTTGGCCATGAAGCTGCCAACAAATCTGTAGTAGTAATGAACAGAAATGTTAATAACAAGGAGTAAGACATAGATTTTTTTATAGTATTTTTCATAATTTTCTCCTTATTGGTTTAACACAGTGGTTGCAGCAACACGGCGCAAACTAAAATCACCTTGCACAAATATGGTATTCTTGTGTAAGCCTGTGATGCTTTCACGGAATACACCTCCCATGTCTTGTACGCCCCATCCTGGAGAGTCAGCAACTGATGGATAGTAAGGATTATGCACAGAAAAAGAAAACTCCATTTCACGAGTTACTTGCAATGCTTCTTGAACGGTAGGCAATCCTTGTTCATCTAAATTATTATGATCAGGATGATATTTATGATAAAAAGGGTTGGTTGGCATGGATGAACCCACCAATAAACTGACATTTAACGTTTCTCCAATCGCAAGTCCACCAGTCATTTCCACCTCTAAACCTTCAAAATCATAACCAATCGTACTGTATCTAATTCCAGCTGATTGGCCGTTTCTATTGGTAACTCCAGAATAATTTGGAATCAAGCTATCATCGGTTAACAAGACATAATGACCTGGTATATCCACTTCTAAGAAATTGGGGTTTTTAATGCTGGGTTTAAAAGTACCATCTTGCCACATTTGTACTACGCTTTTTATTAATTTAGCATTACCAATTGAATCTATATGTATGATTATTCTTAAAATAAATGGATTACCTACAGGCAAAGGTTCTGTTCCGGCTCTTTGTGCCTCACTTACCTTATTTACACGAGCTGTACCAATCCATAATCCTGCATTTGTAGAGGGGATAGCTTTTGCCTGTACTCCTCCTAACTTTTTAGTTGGTAATACCAGTGGTTGTATAGTGTTGCCACCAGAGTTCATTAAATATCTGATGCCTTGCTCATTTTTAATACTAAATATTTGTTCCATTCTGTCTTCCAAAAACCCAGCTCTATCAACAGCCATAGTAACAAATACATCTTCACCTGGAAGTAATTCAAATACTTTGTTATTCGGCAATAATGGCCATGCAATCTCTCCTGTTTCTGGATCTACATTTTTAAATTTCATTGGCATGGTATTGCCAGCAACCCTAGAGATAGTAATAAAATTGGTAACATCGCTTAAATTGCTGATAGAGAAATCAAGTTCGGTAAACATACTTCTAAAATCTAAACTTGTTCCTTGCTGAAGAGTAATATTCATCAAACCTTGAAATGTTGAGGGACCCTGAGTAAATACCCAGTAGGCTTCTCCTGACTTTGTCACACTTGTAAAAGGATCTGTCACTAACTCCCATATACCTGCAGCACTTAATTTATATATAGGCTGTCCAGCATGAGCATTAGACCCTTCAAAATACTCACCAAATGTGGGCTCGTTACCTGGATCTACTGGCAGACCTGTAAAAGTAAATGAGTTACTTCTCCAAATGTTCTTTTTTAAACTTGGGGTGCCTGTAATAGTTAAAGTGTGATTCACAGTATCGTCTAATTTTATCAAATAAGCAGTATTTGCAGAAAGCGTATAAAGATTGGATAAAAATGCTTCTGGTTTGGGCTCTGGAAAATAGCCAAACCATCCATCTAAGCTCAATAATCCCTCTGCAGGATCTGTAATGAAGTCTTTGCCCAAATCTTTTGGTATCCACCGCCAAACACTCGATACAGGAATTCCTGAAAATATTGTTTCGATATTATCATTTACAGGCAACAATTCTATATTCACTGCATTCCAACCAGGTCTTAATTCAATAGTTTGCTGCATGGTTGCAGTGGCAGAATACAAATTATATGACATGAGTAATAGCGTTAAGACAACAACATTTACGATTGTGTTTTTAGTCTGACGGTACATATTTAGCACTCCACTTGATTTTTTATTTGTGTTGTTAAATGATTTCATTATAAATTTCCTCCAGTACCAGGTAGCGCTGGTGGTCTTTTTTTGTTTTTAGAAGCTGCTTTTGACAATGGTTCTATATTAGCCAATAATTCTTTATTAATCCTAATATCAGCAGAATTTATTAATGACACAATAAATTCTTCTTTAATCTGTTTTTTCTTTTTTTGTAACAAGCTGTTTTTTATACCTTTTTCTACTCTCGACAATTTTCTTTCTTGTTGTTTTTCTGCTGATACCAATCTAACAATATAAAACCCATTGTCAGTTTCAAGTATGGGCGAGATATCACCATCATTTTCTAGCGAGAATAAAGTTTTAACAACCACCTCATCCCACTTATATTTTCTTGATGGGTGATTGATTAACCACCCGATTACACCACCTTGATAACGAGAACTTCTATCGTCAGAAAATGTTTTTGCTAATTGACCAAAGTGTTTTATTTTGTCATCAAGGTCAGTAATCTTTGCATAAGCTTCTTCTATTTTTTCTTTTTTCTTCGCCAAAACCTCAGCACTGTCTTTTATTGAAGTTTTTACGTAGATGATAGCACCACGTCTTCTGGCAGGCTTTTCATAAGACTTTTTATTTTTTTCAAAATACTTTTGTACGTCTAAAGGAGAAACTTTTGCTCTAGCCAATAAAGGCTTTAATTCAAGTTCTAAATACCTATCAATTACTGCTTTCTTGTACAAGGACTTAACAGCTTCGTCATCTGCAAAACCTTTTAGCATGGCTTGATTGAACATAACTTCCTGATTGATAAGAAAGGTCAATAATGACTCTCTTTGTTCAATCTTATGATACTGTCCTGTTTTAAGCCCGCCATGAGACTTCATTTGAGTAATAAATGCCTCTTTACTTATTGCTTTGTTATTAACGACAGCAACTGTATTGGCATCAATTTTTGCATCTATATCTGTTTGCTCTCGCTGACCAATGTACCAACCAACAAAACCAGAAACCAATAACCCCAACACCATCAATAATTTATTCATGGCACGCTCCCTTCAAATCCATCAATGAAAATAATTCTCAACAACACATCTGTATCGGTAGCTGTGTTATTTAACAATTGATAATCTTGTTCTACAATTGGAGTTACCATTGTGGCTTCAACCGTATTAGATATTTCAGTTAGTACCAAATTAGGTAATGCTGGATCAACTAATGCTTCTACAACAATTTCTATTACTCCACCAGAGGGCAAATTGCCTGTTGCACTGATAACACTTGATGCATTACTTATCAAACATGTCGCTCCATTTGAAGCACTACAAGTCCATGTTCCATTTAACAATTCAGCAGGCATTGTTTCAACAATATTTATATTTCCTGCATCAATGGAACCGATATTGTCAATTCTAATAAAGTAGGTGGTTTGAAAACCCAATCTCAAAATATTCGAACCATTGCTCTTGGTTACTCTAATATCAATACCTGTTAACAATTCAGTATCTAACATGCTGGTATTGTTATTTAAATCGGGGTCAAATGTAGTGGCTGTCACTATCGCTGTTGAAGTAATCGTCGTTGGCGTTGCTTCAACCAATCTGTAGTCTATTGCAATCTTCTTATTTTCACCTGCTACCATGTAACCGATATCACACAACAGTACTAACGATGTTTGTTCTACACATCTAAATGGTATTTGATAAGTAGCATTGGCAGCAATATCAAATGTCGCCATCACATTTCGTGCATCTGATGGGCCAACATTGGTAATATCTATCAAGAAAGGTAAGTTTACGGGACCATCTGGATCATACGGATTGATATCTGAGGTTAATTCAATCATCACATCTGCAACAATATCCGTGGTATCTGTATCAACGGCATTGTTATTTGATAGATTCGGATCTGTAGCTGGCTGTCTCACTTCAACATCAACACTATTGGATATTACTCCAACTTCGGTAGCAGAAGGTAAAAATGCAGTTACTTGATAGGTTAACTGACCATTTGCCGATATATAAGTAATGTCATTAATATTACCAGTCCCTGTTGCAGAACAGTTTGATGCCGCATCTGTCATACAAGTCCAAGTCACATTGGTTAACAAACTTGGCATGATATCTGTCACCAAATTATCCGGAGCATCACTTGGCCCATTATTCGTTACTACTATTTCATAAACAATGGTTTCTCCAGCTATCAAGACTGTTTGGTTATTGGTCTTGGTTACTGCAACATCTGCGACCATTGTCACTGTTGTAGAAATCATGATAGTATTGTTACTTAGATCTGTATCTGTATTGAAACCTTCTTCAATAACAATTGCTGTTGCTGAATTATCTAGGGTTCCTAGAAAAGCAGGATCAACAGTTGCTGAGATATTAATTTCAACTTGGCCATTAATAGCTACATTTACTATTGTATCAACACTGCCTGTTCCATTCACATTATTACACAATGATCTACCTGTTGAACTACACAGCCATGTTGCATTAATAATTGCAGCATCAAATATATCAGTAACCCTTACATCCAATGCATCACTTGGTCCTGTATTGGTCAAGATTAATGTATATTCAATGGCTTCTCCTGCTATCGCATTAGCAGGTCCCGTTTTAATTATCTCGACGTCTGTTTCAATAGTAATAGTCGTTGTATCTAAGCCGAAATTATTTGCCAAATTATCATCACCTGCTCCAAGAATTGGAGTTATGGCTGCTGTATTATTTATAATTCCACGTGCCGAAGGATGCACCAATGCCTGAACGTTAATACCACCTGCTGAGCCTGGTGTCATAAATAAATTTGCAGCAGCGATATTGGGATCAGTGTTATCAACCAAGCATTCAGAGTGTGCAGTAATACGCAAAGCAACCAATGCACTTGAAACTTCCGAGACAACCAAAATATTGATTCCATCTGTTACCAGTGATTTGGGTTCATTCATTAATGCAGAACCGTGAACAATATTGGTAAATACATCTACCAATGCTAAAGTGCCTGTACTGATATTTCTATCAAACAAACTGACAGAATCCGTGTTTGCATCTGTAATTAATAAACGTCCACCATCTGGTGTTATTGTTACAGAAGTCGGTGTCATTATTTCTCCCGAATCTGCATCACCCACTTGTAAGACACGTTGATAAGTTAAAGTACCATCAATGTCATTTCTTGAAAAGGTTAACAACGAGCTATCAGTGGAAGCAACAGCATAAAAATATCTGCTACCTGGACTCATCGTTATGGATTGTAAACCATCCATTCCTGCCACGGTCAACCCTCCGTTGCTGTCTCCACTTCTAATGACTTCTACAAAAGTCAGGGATTGAGTTGTTAGATCTCTCGAAAATACTGCTATTGCCGAAAAGAATTTAGTAGACGAGGTGTACACAAACTTTCCATCATAGGAAATCTTTATATCGTTAATTCCTGCTATCACATCAACCACCGGAATCGTTCCAAAACCATCTTTAATGCGTTCAACAAATGACAGCATTCCAGTACTTTCATCCCTTGCCAAAACAGTAATTGAATCGGAACCTTTTGCAGCAACATAAACAGCCTTGTTATCAGGGGTAACAACCAATCCAACAGGGCCAGTCATTCCCACAATACCATCCACTCCTGAACTAACTTTTTGAATAAAATCCAATAATCCCGTATTGGTATCTCGGCTAAAGACCACTACACTATTGGCCATTTCACTGACAATATAGAGATATTGTTCTGTTGAATCAAAACTTAGACTAGCAGCACCTGCCAATCCTTCAACCATACCACCTATTAGCATATCGCCTTCATTCACAACTGAATCAAAAGTTAATTCACCCGATATATTTCTGTTGAATATGCTTACTGAACCATCTATTGAACTGGTGGCATAAGCATACAGACCATCACTGCTTACGATGACATCACTGACACCATTTAAACCATTGGCCATATCGTCAGAGTACTCTTGGCTAAACTGTACCGTTTTATTCAAAGCACATTGCCATTGAATCGTTCCTTCAAAAAATCCAGCATTGTCTGTTGGGAACAACGGAACCATATCTACCAAGCTTGCGTTAACAGTACTGGGGCCTGCTGCAAAGGCAGAAATATCATAAGCCAAAGGTGTACCTGCAACCACTTCTGTCAAACCATCTGTTTTGATCACACTTAAATCTGAAATCGGTGTTAAAGGATCTGTATCAGTGGCACTGTTGTCTGGAGAGAATAATTCTACAAAACCTGTCCCAGTCAATGCAGTAGCAGTGTTAGATAAGACTCCTGTAACTGCTGGCTGTACATCGCCTTGAACAGTATAAGTTAAGTGACCACCTGAAGATATATCTGCCATATCGTTCACATTGCCTGTTCCTTGAGATTGACAATTTGAGCCATTGAGCAAAGAAGCCAACACCAAGTCATCGCTCAAAGCATAAAAGAAACCACCTTGTGGATCAATCAATATTTCACTGACGTTATCTAGCCCAGCAATAGTTGAGGTATCGTATACAACATTTAGCGCTGATAAGACTTCATTTTCTAATGCAAACAAAGTGACCGAACCACTAATACTACTGGCCACATACAACTCATTGCCAGTATCACTGAATACCAAACTTTCGGGTCCTTCCAATGCACTAACACTGGTATCACCATGATGAATGACATAGTTGTAGCTTAACTCTCCTGTTAATGCATTCATATCAAATACACTGACCGCATCACTGGCATAACTTGCTACATAAACCTTGCCTGCTTGAATAATGACATCCCTGGGTTGTTTTAACACAGATCCTGCGACTTCAAAATCTTGAATAACATCAGCCGGAACCAATATACCAGAGCCTGCTGTACGTTTGAATGATGCCAAAGAATCATTGGACTCGCCGGCTACCAACAAGAATTGACCGGTTGCATCAAACACCATTGCCTCAACACCACTTAACCCTTCGACACCAGTTAACACAGTATTGAAACTTAATACACCTGTAATAGGATTGCGATTAAATTGGGCTATGGCATTGTCTAATTTAGCTGCTACATAAACATGTATACCATCAATAGATAGCACAATATCTGTAGCTCCACCTAAACCATTAACACCGGACAACCCATCTGTAAGTATGCCTACAAAAGACAATTGATTAGTCATTCCATCAATTGAGAAAGTAACAACTGAATCATCGACATCACTGGCTACATATAAATATTTCTGATCAGGGCTTAAGGCAACTCCGTTGGCACCTGCTAGTCCACTGACTCCATTTGTTGCATTGGTTAAGCGTTGAATTTCAAGCAATTCACCTGTTCTTAAATTTCTTTCATAAACCAAAACCACACTAGAACCAGATGAAACACCGGTTACATAGGCATGTGTTCCAGATTGATTGATCACCATGTCATTGTGAAAATCAAGATCATTATAGCTGGTAAAATTATTAATTAAATCATTCCCATCGGCATCATCCAATAACCCTGGCTGAGGAAAAGCTTGACAACTCCATGTCACATTTGAAATTTCTTCAGGAACTATATCAGTTATTAGAACATTGTTGATATCAGCTGGTTCATTGTTGCCTGGCATCATTGCATCATTTGAGACCACAATGGTATAAGTAACTGAAGTTCCTGGAATTACTGCATTTACCCCATTTTCTTTTGTTACAACCAAATTTACAGCGGGTGACAAAAGAGTATCATCATCTGTTGCTGAATTATTGGTTAAATCTGGGTCAGAAATTGCATCACTCGGATTGGTTGATGAGGCTACTGTCGCGGTATTGACCAATACACCTGTCACATCACTTTTAATCATCCCTTTGGCAATAATTTCAACACTAGAGCCCACAGGCAAATCAGCCACAATATTAACATTACCTGTGTGTAAACCCATGGGGCACATGGCGCCAGCAACAGGGAAACATTCATAAGTAATTTGTTCAAATTCTGGAGGAAATACATCTACTATTTCAGCTTTCTTAACATTACTTGGACCTGCATTACTGACTACTATTGTATAAGTCACTTCGGTTCCAGGAGAAACACCTCCTTCTCCATCTATTAAAGATTGTTGGAATACAATATTACCATTTTGACCGATTGTTCCCGAGTTATCGCGGCCAAAAGCGGCAATTGAATTATCACCCGATGCTGCAATGTACACATGTGTATCATCACTCGGTAAAAACACACCTGAGGCGCCACTCAACCCATCAATATTTTCACCTGGCAATAACAGAGGATCTCCATCATTCAATGCATTAACAAATAGCAAAGTACCATCTGTGGTGTTTCTATCAAATTGAACCAATGCATTTTCGGTAAAGCCTGCTACGTACAAAGATGTTTCATCGGCATTTAACATTAAATCTCTTCCCAATGTTAATCCTTCTACACTACTGGTTCCATTCTGTTTAAATTCTACAAAAGTTAATACACCTGTTGAAACATCTCTACTAAAGACTACTACAGATTGCTCTGCTGATCCCAATACATAGACGAAATCACCATCATTGGCTTTAGATAGTGTCAAAGCTGATGCGCCTGATAAGCCAGCTACACCATCTACTCCATTGGTGTATGATGCCATATATGACAATTGACCAAAGCCTAAACTGGACGAATTTGGATTTCTTAGAAAGACATTAACACTGTTATCAATATCAGAAGTGACATAGACATGCTTGCCATCCACTGAAACAGCAACATCACTGGCAGAAATTAAGCCAGAAGCTCCATCCACAGCATTTTGTAAACTTTGTTCAAAACTTAATCTGCCATCAGTTTGATCAACTGTAAACACTGCCATGGAATTGGTTAAAGGTCCAGTTGCATAAAGATGCATACCATCATCACTCAAAGCAATAGACTTAACACCTTCAATCCCAATTACTCCAAAAACACCACTGCTGTGTCTTTCTAAAAAGGTTAATGAACCATCTGCTAAACTTCTGGAAAACACCACAACAGAATTATCGCCAGAGCCTGCAGCATATAAAGTTTTACCATCCGCACTTAATAACACATCAGAAACAGCCAACAAACCTGAAACGCCATCAATACCATTTTGTACATTTCCAAGATAGTTTAAATTGCCAAAATCGGCATCAGCTCCATTGTCATTTCTTGCAAAAATTCCTATGGCATTTTCTCCTTTTGCTGCCACATAAAGATTTTCATTGTTACCTGTCACCTTCACAGCACCAGATAAACCATCGTATTGCGACAAACCATCTGTTTTGGTAATCATTAAATCTGCAACAGGATTAACAGAATCCGTATCCGTATCGGTATTATTGGTGTTTACATTATCTGAACCACTACAAGTCGACAAGTCCATTGGTACTGGCGTATAACAACTGGACACACTGGCTGTATTTGAGATTGAACCAGTTACGCCTGCTGCCACTGTAGCATTAACAAGAAATGTTAAACTGCCATTGACCGCTATATCAACATTGGTTTGAATATCTCCAGTCCCGCCTGCCAAACAAAATGAATCATCTAACCTTGATAGTACAGCTATACCGTTGTCTTTACTCCCAGCAACATAAACAAAATTTCCTGATACATCTACCACAACTGAAATTGCACCATCTAAACCATCGACATTGGATGTAATGTCATTAATGATTCCGCCAAATGTTAGATTCCCTGTATCTAAGTTTCTTGCAAACCACACGACTGAATCTGATTGTTCACTGGCAACATAAACATGCCTCCCATCAACACTTGCAGTTACTTCTGCAGGAGACAGTAACCCAATAACATTATCAGTATTTTGATAGAGCGCCTGTTGCAAACTTAAACTACCATAGGTTGAGTCACTTAATGGTACATCATTCTTACGAGTAAACACATATACCGCATTATTTGACGCACTGCTCACATAGACTTGTTTGCCATCATTACTTACATGTATAGATGAAACTCCAGTTAAAGTTACTCCAGTTGAACTTGAATCTTGAACTTCTACCAATGACAAAGAACCATCAACCAAGTTTCGCTTATAGACGCCCAATTTACCGTTGTTAACACCACTGGTATAAATAGAGTTATTGTCACCAGAAATAGCCAATGCATTAACACCGGATAGTCCTAACGAACCATTAGCATCACCTTGAGTGATGACGGAAGTTGGTGTTAACACACCCGTCATCAAATCCCTTGAAAATACAACCACCGAGTTGTCGTTGGCACCAGCAACATAGATATTCTTGCCATCATTAGAAGCCACCAAGCTCACCGCTTGATTTAAACCAAATGCACCACTTGAAAAATTATGGTTGGCCACCCAAGATAATGTTAAACCACTACTATCACTGGCTTTAAATGCGACCAACGAATCATCAACTTTACTGGCCACATATACATCATTGTCGATAACGATGACATCACGTGCTCCTGTTAAATTTATATTGCCTGTCGCTTGAACAAAATCTCCTGCTTCAAGAACTTGTGTTAATTCTCCAGTGGTTTGATTAATTGAGAAAGCCAGCAAACCATTGTCTAACACACTGGTTGCCAACACATGAGGACCAAGTCCTGCCAAATCTGAGGCAATTGCCAGAGAAGAGACACCTTGCAATCCTACAGTATTATTGTTGCCATTCTTAACCACTTGTGTAAATGCCAATGATCCAGAACCTGTTGCATCACATGTCCAGTTAACAGATCCGGAATCAAAATCACTGCCCAATAAATCAGTAATGGTGATCACTTCAGATGCAGTTGATTTGGCATTACTGGGTCCAATATTACTGACTACTATTTCGTATTGAATGGGCTCACCGGCAATTGCAGATAATCTGTTGTCTGTTTTGGTTATGGTTAAATCTGTTTTTGGCACCAAAGTTATATTGTCTAAATCACAATTTTCATTGGCCATACCAGCTGCAGAAGTACAGTTATTAACTGGCATAATGGTTGTAAAATTATCTGGAGAAATTAGACTCGCTTCAGTCGTTAATACACCTGTTGCATCTGGTCTAATTTTTGCAGTAACGGAATAAGTCAATGTTCCGTTTACACCAACATCAACAATATCATCGATATTACCAGATCCTTTTGCACTACAAGAAGACCCTGATCCTAGAACAAATGCAGAAATAGCATTGGCTGAGAAACCTGCTGTATAGACGTGTTTTGAATCCTTACTGACAACTAAATCATAAATTTGACTCAGGACTTCTACTTGATTGGCATTGTCAGTTTCTACCTGAATAGCAACTTGTACTTCAATCAACGCCAACTGCCCAAATGTTACACTATTGGAGTTTTGTTCTCTATCCATCATAGAAATAGCATTGTCAAACTCAGACCCAACGTACACCTTACTGCCATCATTGCTAACAGCTACAGTTCGGGCTCCTAATAAATAATCAAAACCAGCGATGCCATCTGAATAAGAGGTAATATTCGACAAACGTCCAAAATTGTCTGACCCAGTTACGCGTTTTAATACTGTTAATCGACTGTCATTGGCAGAAACCACATAAACATGCTCGCCATCTGGAGAAATAGCCAAATCCATGGGTTGATCACCAACAGAAAATAAACTCTGCATAAATGTAATCTTACCATCCATTGCATCTCTTGATAGCACCACAACACTGTCATCTATGCTATTGGCTACTATCACATGTTGACCATCTGGACTTATTGCTATAGACCTGGCACCAGCCAATCCATTAACTCCTGCATCACCATTGGCTACTGCATCTACAAAAGTTAGTTTACCATCGGCTGAATTTATCGAATAATGAGCCACTGATGCTTCAAATTTACCAGCAATGTATAAGTCTTGGCTTGTAGCATCAACTGCCAATGCTGCAACGCCCAACAATCCATCAATGGTATTGCTAGCATGCGAATGGGATTCTACTTGTGTCAACGTACCATCAGAAGCCGTTTTAAATACCGCCAAAGTTGACTGGTCAGCACTGCCCACATACAAATATTTATCATTGGGAGTAATGACCATAGAATCAACATCTATAATATTACTAATACCACTGTCATTGTTGTTATAACTGGCAATAAAATTCAAGTGAAGACCTTTTGTTTCATTGGTCGACCCTTTGGATTTGTCTCTTGCGAATACAGAAATACTGTTATCACCCAAGCCTGCTGCATAAACATACTTACCATCATAGCTAACCACAACAGCACTGGCTCCCAACAAACCGTCAACCACACCACCTGTGTCTATTGTGTCATTGTATCCATCAATTTCAGATTCTACAAAAGCAAAAACAGGATCTGGTTGGCGTCTTTCCAACACAGTTAAAGTTTTACCTTGAAGCCCTGAAGCTGTTGTCATCACATGCTTGCCATCAATCGTAATGATCACATCATTAACTTCATCCAATCCAACAACATTAATTTTTTCTTGCTTGTTTAACGCTCCTTGAGAAGTTCTGTTTAATACAAAAACAGCATCCGCAATCGGGTTTCCAACAAACACATGCTGTCCATCTTTACTGATTGCAACCGATGTTAAACCCACTAAAGTTTCAGTAGCATTGAATAATAAGTTAATATCATTATAAGCAGTATTGTAGGCAACTGCTATCGGTCCACCACCTGAAATTTGATCAAGTACTACCAATTTATTGGTGCCTGTAGAAGCCAGGTATAAATTCATCCCATCATCACTTGAAACGACATCGTTGACACTCCCAATGTTGGCATCATTAAGGGTATTAATAAACGTTAAATCGCCCGTCATGCTATTGCTAGTATAAGCATTAACATTACCGCCTGTTGCGTCTACCACATAGACAATTGAACCATCCGGATTTTGCGCCATTGCTCCTGCATCTGACTGTAATATTGTACTCACATGTGCAAGCAAACCTGAACCCGTATCTCGAGAATAAACATTGATTTCGTCATCGCCAGTTATATAAACATATTTCTGATTGTTACTAAGAAGAATATCTACGGGTGCTGCAGGGATATTATCTGCCATTGGACCCAAATAAGTTAACTTTCCAAAATTGGCTGAGAACGGATTTGTATCTCGCCCAAATGTGGCTATTGTAGGTGCCATACCTGTTACTACATCTGACAATACATACAAATGTTGTCCAGAATTACTCATACTCATCGCTAAAGGCGTCTCTATCCCATCAACAGAATCTACACCTTGTGTGATTGTTTCAACAATATTAATGTCGCCAAATTGACTACCAACAACCGTATTGCGCTTAAATACATACAATTTTGAATCAATTCCATTTATATTGGGCGAAGTAACATAAATATGATTGTCATCTGGACTAGCAATCATATGCGTGCCACTGGCACTTAGTAAAGATGTTTGGAATGCCGTTAAGCCACCTGGCACAGGTGATACAGCTGAACACGACCACTCTACATCACTTAGTTCTGGAGGAAACACATCCACAACATTTGCCCCAAAAGCATCATCAGGACCTTCATTCGTTACATTAATGGTATAGCTAACTGGCTTGCCAGGAGTAGCTACAGATGGAGATCCACTGTTTGAAATGGTTAATTTTGAGGTTCCGGACAAAGAATACTCAACACTGTCGGAATTATTACTATCAACAGGATCAAATCCAGCCGTAGTTGCACTGGCAACATTGACAACTTTACCTGTTTTATTGGCTTGGGTGCTAACTTCAACCATAAAAGTAGCTGTAGAGTTCACCTCCAGTGACACTTGTGTATTAATTGCTGCATTGGTTACCGGCCCTGCGCTCACACAAGATCCCTGACCGGTAATGGCACATGTCCAACTGCGTGTGGACAGATCGAATTTCAAATCACTCAATTGGTCAACAACATTGATATTACTTGCACTCGAAGGTCCTAAATTTGTAACCACTATTTTATAAGTAAGATTAGTAATTGTAGGATCATTAGTATTTTGCGTTATTGGCCCTAAAGTTTTTTCCAACTTAATATCAGACACCTCTCCAAGAGAGGTTGTATCAACAATATTGGTATTATTAAGCGGATTCGTTTCATCAACATCTGCTGGCAAAGTCGCAGTCACGCTATTAGATATGATACCTGTCGCATTGGCTGCAATATCACCAGTTATGGTAAAAGTGACCTCTGTTTGAGCTTCTAAATCTATGCTTGCATTTAACTGATCACTATTCTCAGGTGAAGTGGGTGAACCCAAACCGCAAATGTTACTTAGCGTATTACAACATGCCCCAGCATCACTGGTCGTACAAGTCCATGAAATACTGTTAGTTTCATACCCTCCTAAATTTGTTGGATACAAAGGCATAACATCTGTAACCGTAATCCCAATTGCAGGAACAAAACCGTTATTCCTGACCACAATGTCATAACTGTTACTTGTTCCGGATGCTGTTGTTATTTTACCATCTGTTTTAGTTACAACTAAATCTGTTCCATTGGTAATCTCGTTAGAAACATCGTCAGTCAACGCATCGGCACCTACATTTTGTGTAGTCAGAGGCTCTGCAATACTAATAGTAACCGTATTACACACTTCATTGTCCGCTGCGGTGGCTATATCACAATCACTGCCACCTGCAGATTTCAAACGTGTATGTATTCTAATTTCTGAGCTATTACCACTAGCAACACGCAATGGCACACTGAGCACTTCCCCTGTTCCTTTTACAATCTCAGAAGTAAGCGGACAATTATCTGGAGTTATATCTCCATCAATCGCTCCTCTGTCACTGCTACAATACTCCCAGCAAGGTGTCGTTAATACAGGGTCCTCAGGCTGAAGGTTGACATTACAATTTGTTGGGTGATCTCCCAATAAGTTAACATCTAAATTATCGACTAAATTCACACCATTTTCTGTTTGCACAAACACGCCATTGGTATCAATCATAAAACCAGCACCTAAGTCACTGGGACCAGCATTACTGACCACTATTGAATAGGTGAAAGGTTCATTGGGGACCAAGCTGCCATTTTTACTGGTCTTGGTGATGGATAAATTTACTTTTCTGTCAAGAACATCATCACTATCAGTGCCTGATACGTTGGTTGTACCTCTAACTCCCATAGGATTGTTTGCTGTCGCCGTATAAACCAACGGATTGGTTACCGCACTAGAGTCAAAAGCACCTGTAATGGTGAATGTTGCATTATCTGAAGCTGGAATATTGACTAAGGTATTAACATTATTAACATTAGATGCAGTGCCACAAGAAGTGATATTATCATCCAATAAACAGGTCCAAGATACACCTGCCGTTTCAAATTCAGCAATGACATTGTCAATTACAGATACTCCGGTTACATCAGATGGCCCAGTATTGCCTACTACCAAAGTGAACAACCCATTTTCACCTGGTGTATATGTAGTTTTAGAATCATCCAATGTTAATGATAAATTTGATTCAGGGTCATAAATCAATGACTTGCTGTCATTAACAGGACTGGTACCTGTGACCACTGGTGTTCCAGTAGGATTGGTTGCCGTAACCGTATATATTAATGGGTCAGTTGTGGTTGCAGAATCATAGCTTACTGTCACTGTATAGGTGACACTGCCACCAGCAACAATATCTGCAGTGGTATTCAAGCGTGAATTAACAGTCCCAGCGGTACAACTACTACCAACTGAAAAAGAACAAGTCCAACTGATGGCAGAAAATTCACTTAAATTATTATCAATAACCGTGGCTGCTAATACATCACTGTCTCCACTGTTACTTACTGTTACCGTATAAGTTTGACCATTTCCTGGAGTATAATTGGTATCTCCAGAGATTGTTGTATCCACAACAATGGACAAATTTGATACCAAATTTAAAGCATCAGAATCTGTTGCTATTGCAGGTGTTGGACCACTGGGATCAGTAGCATTGGTATCAAGTATATTGGCACTTACTGCATAAACCAAATTAATGGTTCTAATCCCGCTATCATAATCTGCCGTTGCCACTATTATCGTAGTTTCACCAGAGGCTACATCTAATGACAAATCATTTAGCGGAGCTGGTGGTGAACAACTGCTACTAACAGTCTGTGGCGTACACGTATAACCAGTCACTGTCATACCAGGTGGCACAACATGTGAAAAGTCTACATTCAATGCATCACTGGGCCCTGCATTGAGCACTTGAATTGTATAATCAACACCAGAAACCCCTGGTGTGTAGGTAGTAGAACTATCATTAACATTAACATTGATATCTGTTTGTGAAGCGCGTGTAATGGTTTTACTATCCATATCATCATTGTTGGTGCCAGTATTATTGGTGGCAACCAAAAAATCCATATCAGTAAAAACATCAGACAATATCTGGACATTGGTAAAAGTAAAAACCACACCATCCGTATCAGCCAAATCAATCAATGTATTGATTGCTCCTGTACCACCTGCAGTAAGACAATCAGAAGCTCCCGTTGGAACTACAGTGCATGTCCAAGCCAGGCCTGTCAACTTAGCAATAATATCGAAAGAGGCTGTTACCGATAAACCTGAAATAGTTCCGGCGGCTGCAGTGGGAGTTTTTTTAACCGTAAAGCTATAGGAACTACCTTGACTTGTACCTGGAGTAAAAGTACCAACTGTTCCCGGTGTTATTTCAACAATGACATCAATTTGCGCCATTACCAACCCAGAAAAAAGTACCAATAAGGCACACAAGCCATTTTTAAATGTGATTCCACTATTCATGATTGATTCCCGATATTTATTGTTTTTAGTTGTTTAACTTGAACAAGTGAAGTCCTAGAATAATATTTTTGAAGGCAATCTGAAAATAAAATTTTCATCAATGCAAATGTTTTATTACAGACTTTAGTATTTTTTTGAATGGAAGTTTGCAAAGTATTATCCCCTTAATAACAACTCTTTAAAAACCCTATTATAAAATTTTACTGCGTTCTATCGTTATAACAAATGATGCAAATGTTTGTACAAATGGAGCAAACAGAAAATTTATTAGTCGTAAACCTATGAATTATATAGCTTTAGGTTTTATACAAGAAAGGCAAAAATATTTAATATAAAAGTCATTACTCATAAAATAAAACCACAAAGTCAGTTTTTATTTGTCCTTAAATTAAATCGATATAGCTTGAAACCTCCTCAATGACAACGCACGGGCTTATCGATTTCTGGGTTTGATAAATTTCAAACTCTCATTAAATTTCTATGCTTCAAGGTTTAAAAACCTTATCTTTATTCTTCAAAAGAATCTACAAACAATAAATCAGGTAATTGCTCTATGGTAATGACATTGTTTGTCCTGAAAGTCATAAGAGCCCAATCAGCACCAGTAATAATATTGTCGTTATTAACATCTAAATATACAGCAGTTAATAAATCATAAACTCCAAGTTGAACATTTGAAGGCAAACTAAAATTTCGATTCAGGTCATTAATACCAGCTTGCATTAAAGTAAAAACATCATCATTTGATGAATCAGAATAGACAGCACTACTATTAATTAAGCTTGCACCAAGAACAATAGGGCCAAATGAAGTGGCATTTGCGTTAAAAACTTGAAAATTTATTGTAAAGGTTTGATTGGCATGCACTGTGCTTACACTACTGGTAATGGCGTCAATTCTTATTGGCGAAGTATTGTATTGACTTCGGTTTCCCGAAGGGTTATTTTGGGCGTTATAATAGAAATCGACAATATCGGCAAATCCTTCACCTGCCAGAGCATTGAATTGCGTACCCCATTGAGACATGCCTCGACCATGTCCGAAACATCCGCGACCAGTTGAAGAAGGATCACTCAAACAAGACCAGTCTGTCGCGGGAGAACCAACAGATCCGTCCCCACAGGACAAGTCCGCATTGGTACAGGACAAGCCATCACCCGGATCATTCCAACTGTTGTTTTGTGCTGAGTATTCTGAACGGGCAAGTTCTCCATTTTTTTCAAGCATGATACCAGTTGTTGCTTTTGCCGCATTTACTGTGGCCGTATAACTGGTACTGCCAAAAGCTTGGCAACATGGTCCTGCACAGATATCATAGCCGTTATATGGTGGATTTAACACATGCCAAGCGCCATAAGAACGGAAAGGAATGCTACCAGCCTTGAGACTTTCAGTATTCCACGATGAAATCCATTCATTGTCTAGACCTTTTTGCACATAACTCTCAAGGGAATACACTTGACTGCTTGTACAATTTGAGCCACAACATGTACCTCCAGAACTGCTAAAACCAACTCGAATGTTTGCTGGTGGTTGCATGAAAATGCCACCACCAGCACGTTCAGTTATCTCTGGTGGCAATTCACTTGCTTTTTGATATAACTTATCTTGCAACCATTCTTGATCGACTTTATTATTGAGTACATCAGATAAAGGATGATGCATACTGTGTTCAACAACTCCCATGCCCGGCTTTAAATCAATGATCATATTAAATGAAGATTTCGATTCAATAGCACTCCAAATTTGAGATATGTACCCTCTACTACTGAAAATTAACGTGGCATTATCTGGAATCTCATCATCGAACATAAAAAACCCATCAGAATCACTTTTGGTCAAATATCGCACTTGGTTATTTGATAATTCGATGGTTACATTTTCAAGAGGGTTAATGGAATTTTTATCATAGATATAACCACAAATTCGGTTATTTTGACAGAGACTGTTTTTGGTCAGTCCCTCAAATCTATCTAAATTTATTTGCGTTAGTTTTACTTTACTTTCAGGCTCAATATAAGTTATTAAAGGTTTATAATTCCTAGCCTTTATTGATAACAATTGAGTTTTCTGGCTTGAAATCAGAGTAATTTTGTTGTTCTGGACTTGAATTTTTTGTTTGTTAAAACCACTATTAAAAGAAAATTTTCCAAGCTTGATTTGTTGCCATTGACGTGTACTTAATTTATCTTTATCTACTTCTACAATTGTAATTTGGACATCAACTACTTCACCTGTTTGACTATCGCGAACGCTGAATTCATGCGCATTAGCTGTAAAATTTAAAATAAAAACAAAAGCAATTAATAGTGGCATTATTTTGAATATTTTTTATGAGAGCTAATTATAGTTTATCTCAAATCAAAATGGGCAACTACTTTTTAATTTTATCTAGGCCATAGTTGGCAAGCGCCTATTTTCAACTCCCATAATTTTTTATCTCATATTGAAAAATAACAATCGCTAATTTGGCTCTTCTTATTTCTGTCATGCACATACTTATTAGCCTTTACAAACTTTCAATCGCCTTAATACAATAACCCAATATAGAAGGAATAAACAACAACAATGCCAATTGCAATAGTGCGTTGAAACTCAAGATAGATTTCACATCAAAACCAGCAGTGATTTCTTGGTCACTTTCTGACTCATCGAAGTACATGACTTTTATAAGTTTCAAATAGTAGAATGAACCTATGACAGCAAAAATAACCGCAATGCTTGCTAGCACATAAAACCCTTGATCTACTACTGCTTTTAACACATACAATTTTGAGAAGAAACCAACCAAAGGTGGGAAACCTGCCATTGATGCTACAATTAATAGCATCATAAAAGCAAACCAGCCATTGCGTTGATTTAAGCCTTTGAAATCAGATATGTTTTCCGCTTCGAATCCTTTGCACGATAAAACGATGATCATACCGAAACCTGCAACACTCATTAATGCGTAAGTGATGATATAAAACATAGAGGCCGAATAACCTTCTTCACCGCCCAAGAATCCCAGTAACATAAAACCAATATGGGAAATGGTTGAATAAGCAAATAATCGTTTAATATTGGTTTGTTGTAAGGCAAATAAATTACCAATAATGATAGACAACAAGGCAATCACTGCAATGATGTGCTGCCATTGAGCAAAAACACCGTCTAAACTTTGGCCCAATATTCTTACTGCAAAAGCGAATGCAGCGATTTTTGGAGCAGATGATATAAATAAGGTTGTGGCTGTTGGTGCGCCCTGATAAACATCAGGAACCCACATATGAAAAGGTGCAGCGCCCAATTTAAATGCAACTCCTACTAAAACAAAGACCAAGCCAAATACAACCAACATGGTGTCTTGTGATTGACCAATAGCTGCTGAAATTTGGTCAATTTGCAATGAACCAGTGGCTCCGTAGATCATACTCATGCCGTACAACAACATGCCTGAAGCGATTGCACCCAAGATAAAATACTTCATTGCTGACTCGTTTGATTGTGCATTGTCCCGATCATATGCTACCAATGCATAAGAACTCAATGCCAATAACTCTAAACCCAAATACAATGTAATGTAATTATAACCAGAAATCATAATCATGATACCCAGTAAACCAAATAACATTAGCGCAAAAAATTCACCTTTGAAGATATTCTTATTTCGCAAATATTGTTTTGAGTATATGAACACAAACAACATAATAAAATACACGGCAACTTTTAACACATCTCCCATATAGTCGCGAACGAAGTTTCCGTTAAACAAAACTTGCTTAACCAACTCTTGGGTTCCCATATGGCTTTTAGCCGTTGCAATCGCTGCAAAAACCACACCTGCAATAGAGGTTAGCACCAATAACCCACCTTTTTCATGAGTGGTAAAAAGACCCAATATTAATACAATACAGGCTGTAGCTAGAATAATTAATTCTGGTAAAACTGGGGTTAATTCAGACCATCCAAACATAGTTTATACCTTCGTCACTGAAATTTGTTGAATAAGATGTTCTACAGATACACGCATCACATCAATTAAAGGCTCAGGATATAAACCCAAACCAAGTACGGCAAGCGCTAACACTGCCAAGATAAAAGACTCACGCTTTGTAATATCCGTTAATTGTGCAACAGATTCAGATTTCACTTCACCGAATACTACCCGCTTCACCATCCACAATGAATACGCTGCACCAAAAATCAAAGTCAATGCTGCTAAAAATGCAAACCAGAAACTGGCTTGAAAACTGCTTAAAATAATCATGAATTCACCAACGAATCCAGAAGTACCTGGAAGTCCAGCATTACTCATGGCAAAAAATACAAAGAATGCACCAAATATTGGCATGGTATTTATCACACCGCCATAAGAGCTTATCTTTCTGGTATGCATACGATCATACAACACACCAACACACAAGAACAATGCCGCTGATATGAATCCATGTGAAACCATTTGCACCATTGCCCCTTCAAGAGCCATATTGGTATCAGCGCTTTTTCCTATCAAAGCAAATGCTATAAATATTCCCAATGTTACAAAACCCATATGTGAAATCGATGAATAAGCAATCAATTTCTTCATGTCTTTCTGCACCATGGCAATCAACCCGATATAGACAATAGCAATCAAAGACAATGCAATTACGATGCCGGCTAAATCACTGCTGGCATCTGGTGTAATCGGCAATGAAAACCTCAAAAAACCATAACCACCAATCTTCAACATGATCGCTGCTAGAATCACAGAACCAGCTGTTGGCGCTTCAACGTGAGCATCAGGTAACCAAGTATGTACGGGAAACATCGGAATCTTGACAGCAAATGCCAAGAAGAATGCAAAGAATATCCATGTTTGTTCTTTTAATGACAAGGTTAATTCGGCCATATCAGCAATCGCAAAACTTCCACCTTTCATGTATAAATAGATTAATGCAATCAACATAAATACCGATCCAAAAAAGGTATAAATGAAGAACTTAATCGTTGCATAGACTCTATTTGGTCCGCCCCAAATCCCGATAATTAAAAACATGGGGATTAACATCGCTTCAAAGAAGATATAAAACAACATGGCATCTTGTGCACAAAATACACCAATCATGAAGGCTTCTAACATTAAAAAAGCAGCCATAAACTGATGAACATTCTTAGTAATTACTTTCCAAGCTGACAATACTGTAAGAACCGTTATAAATGTAGTTAATACAATCAAAGGCATAGCAATACCATCAACACCTAGATGATAATTGATGTTTAATGAAGGAATCCAAGCTACTTTTTCAACAAACTGCATAGCTGCAGTAGTTGTATCAAAGTTTTGCCACAATGGAATACTCAATAACAAAGTCAACACTGCTGTCAACATAGCCAACAATCTTGCTAGACCTGCTCTATTTGGGCCCAATGCCAGTATTGCAAATGCTGCAATGATAGGTAACCAAATCAATAAACTTAATAATGACCAACTGTTCATAATACGTACGTTCCTACAAAGAATATTACCGCTACAACCATCACCAATGCATAGTGATATATGTATCCTGATTGAAACCCTCTAAAGGCTTGCGACACTTTATTGACCAATTTAGCAGAGCCATTGACGACAAAACCATCAATCAACTTGCTATCACTCCATTTCCAAAGAAAATTACCCAGTTTAATCAAACCACCTGCAATGTATTTTTGATTAAAACTGTCAAATCCATATTTGTTCACTAACAAGTTATAAATAGGTTTAAATGTTTTCTTGGCATTTTCTGCCACTGAGATTTTCTTCAAATAAACCCAAGTAGCTAATGCAAAACCAGCAAGTGCTAAGAAAAATGGCAACTGAGTTAAACCGTGTAATGCAAAACTGCCTGCACCATGAAATTCATATTCACCAATATGCGCAACCACATCATTGGCTGGATTAACATGAATCGCTTCTTTTAAAAAGTCACCGAATAATAATGGTTCAATAGTCATCCAACCAATAACAACTGAAGGAATAGCCAATAAAACCAAAGGCAATGTCACCACCCAAGGAGATTCTTTTAAATGCTCTTTGGTGTGATTGTCCATTCTTTCTTTGCCATGGAATGTTAAGTAAATAAGTCTAAAGCTGTACAAAGCAGTGATAAACACGCCCAGCAAGACAGCAATATATGCAACGCCTGAACCCCAACGAGTGGATGCATGAGTCGCTTCAATGATTATATCTTTAGAAAAGAATCCTGAAAATCCTGGCATACCAGTTAATGCCAAGGTTCCTATCCACATGGTAATAAAAGTCATTGGCATGTATTTTTTCAATCCACCCATTTCACTCATGTCTTGCTTATGATGCATGGCGATAATCACTGAACCTGCACCCAGGAACAATAAAGCTTTAAAGAATGCATGTGTCATCAAGTGGAAAATTGCCGCTGAATAGGCTGATACACCCAAAGCAACTGTCATATAACCCAATTGTGATAAAGTTGAATAAGCGATTACCCGTTTAATGTCATTTTGAACAATACCAACTAAACCCATAAAGAAAGCGGTAAATGCACCAATCAACATCACAAAGCTTAATGCAGTATCTGACATCTCAAAAATGGGTGACATACGTGCCACCATAAATATACCCGCTGTTACCATGGTTGCAGCATGAATTAATGCTGAAATAGGTGTAGGTCCTTCCATTGAATCCGGCAACCACACATGTAATGGTGCTTGAGCTGATTTACCCATAGCTCCAATAAACAAAGATATGGCAATAAATGTCATCAACGACCACTCAACTCCAGGGAATATAGAAATAGTTTTGTCTGTAAAATCAGGTAATTGATTAAATACCTCAACATAATCCAAAGTACCAAAACTCATCATCACTGCAGCAATTCCGATTAGGAAACCAAAGTCACCCACACGATTCACCAAGAATGCTTTCATATTGGCGAAAATTGCTGATTCTTTTTTGAACCAGAAACCAATTAATAGGTAAGAAACTAAACCTACCGCTTCCCAACCAAAGAACAATTGTAAGAAGTTATTGGACATAACCAACATCAACATAGCAAAAGTAAACAAAGAAATGTAAGAAAAGAAACGTTGATAGCCAGGATCATCATGCATATATCCAATGGTATAAATATGTACCATCAATGACACAAAAGTGACCACTGACATCATCAATGCTGTTAATGAATCAATCATAAAGCCAACATTAAAAGTCACGTTACCAGTGACCATCCAGGTATAAACATTTTCATTGAAAGCTTGTAGCTCACCATCAATCAAACCCATCAACACTTGAATAGACAAAACACATGAAACTGCAACCGAAGCTATAGTGACAATATGTGAACCAATTCGACCAATTTTGCGGCCAAAAAATCCTGCAATAATCGCACCAGCTAATGGCGACAATGCAATGATTAATAAAGTATTCATACTCATGGCTTTACCCCTTTAACTCGTTAAGCTTATCCACTTCAAGCGATCTACGCTGACGGAAAATAACCACCAATATGGCCAATCCAATTGCAGCTTCTGCAGCTGCAACAGTTAAGATAAAGAAAACAAATACTTGCCCTTGAATATCATTAAGATAACTAGAAAAGGCGATAAAGTTTATGTTTACAGCCAATAACATCAACTCAATTGACATCAACAGTATCAATACATTTCTGCGGTTGATAAAAATACCCGCAAGACTAATAACAAACAAAATACCAGCCAGCACCAAATAATGAATTAAACTCATTCGTCACCCCCGATATAATTGCCCTTTTCTGTTTCCATCTTAACCACTCTCATTCTGTTCTTATTGGCCTTCACATGTACCTGTGACTCTGGGCTTACATATTTATAGTCTGATCGTTTTCTTAAAGTCAATAGTATCGCTGCAACGATTGCCACCAACAATATCACTGATGCCAACTCGAATGGTAAAATATATTGTGTATATAAATTCTCAGCCACTTCTTTCACATTACTGTAACCTTTAACATGTTTAACCAAATCGTCTTGTGGTAATACATGGGCCATTTTTTTACCCAATAACATAATCATTTCAAGTGCCATTAACAATGCCACAAAAATACCAACTTTGGTATACATGCTTATGCCTGATTTTGGCTTGATTTTTACGTCCAGCATCATAATCACAAATAGGAATAATACCATGACAGCCCCTACATAGACCAAAACCAATGTCAAAGCCAAAAATTCAGCTTCCAACAACAACCACAAAGCTGCTGCGCTAAAGAAAGCCAATATTAAAAACAAGGCTGAATAAATCGAATTGCGCATGGTAACTACAGCCAGTGCGGCACCAATTAAAATTCCTGAATAAACATAAAACAGTAAAATTTGGTAGAACTCAGCAGATATCAAATATTCTATCATTATCTATACTCCGCATCGTTTGTGCGACATTCTGCGATTTCTTTCTCGCGCATATCGCCAATTTCTAATAATTGTGCTTTGTTCAAAACATTTTTTCCTTCACTTTCGAAATGAAACTCGTGAATATCGGTTAATACGATTGAATCAACAGGACAAGATTCTTCACAAAACCCACAATAAATACACTTGAACAAGTCAATTTCATATTTTGTTGTGCGACGAGATCCATCTTCACGTTGTTCCGAATCAATGGTAATCGCCAGCGCAGGACAAACTGCTTCACACAATTTACAAGCGATACATCTTTCTTCGCCATTTTCATAGCGGCGTAAAGCATGTAAACCTCTAAAACGATCTGATTTTGGTGTTTTCTCTTCTGGATAACGAATGGTAAATTTACGTTTAAAGAAATATTTACCCGTTACTGTCATACCCTTTAACAATTCTTTAAGGGTTAAACTTTTTAAATAGTTAAAAATTTTCATATCAGCTAAACCATGGTCCTATTTGATAAACTTTTAATACGGCTATAACCATAATCCACGCGATGGTAATGGGAATAAATATCTTCCAACCCAAACGCATAATTTGATCATATCTAAACCGTGGGAAGGTTGCTCTGAACCACAAATACAACAATAGGAAGAATCCTGTTTTCATAAAGAACCACAAGATGCTCGGTTGAGCAATCCATGAATTTCCAGTAAATGGAGAATACCAACCACCCATAAACATAATCGCCGTTAAAGACGAAATCATGATCATATTGGCGTATTCACCTAAGAAGAATAGTGCAAAAGCAGCACCTGAGTATTCCACATGGAAACCTGCAACAATCTCAGACTCACCTTCAGCTACATCAAATGGTGCACGATTTGTTTCTGCCACACCTGAAATAAAGTAAATCACAAATAAAGGCAACAAAGGAATAAAGAACCAATGCCCAATACCACCGGCTTGTGAGTTAACGATTTCTGAAAGATTTAACGAGCCAGAAGCAATTAACACACCTACCAATGCAAAACCCATGGCAATTTCATAAGATACAATTTGTGCTGCGCTTCGTAAAGCACCCAGTATTGCATATTTAGAGTTTGATGCCCAACCTGCTATAATTACGCCATATACACCCAAGGATGTCATGGCCAATATATAAACCAAACCAGCATTAATATCTGCTAATACCAAACCATCACTAAAAGGTACTACCGCCCATGCAGCAAAGGCTGTAGCCAAGGTAATCACAGGAGCCATCAAGAATAAAAACTTATTGGCGTTGGCTGGAAAAATGATTTCTTTTAACAGTAATTTCACCGTATCAGCAAAAGGTTGTGCCAATCCCCAGAGTTTAAATCCAAATAAACCCACGCGATTGGGCCCCATTCTACCTTGCATAAAACCAATTACTCGCCTTTCAGCATAAGTTAAATATGCAACAACAATAATCAAAGGCAATACGATGGCAACAATTTTTAATAACGTCCAAATAACCAACCACACTTGATCCCAAATCATGATGCTTCTCCCATATCTTGTCCAATGACAATTTCTACATTCAAATCATGGGAATTGAAACCAACACATTTATGAACATGAACCGATCCATCTGGTAAATTATCGTCAATGTTCACAAACAAATCGACTTCAACGTCACCTTGCTTAACCGTTACTGACATGGCATTTTCTAAATTTAATTTAGTTGCCTCAATTGAATTTATATTCAAATTATCAGTACTGGCATGAACAGTGTCCTGTAATGGTTGAGAGCGCCTTGTTAACATATCAACATCATAAATAGCCGTCTCATTAAATAACACCAAACCTGAAGATTTAATGTCCTTAAACATTGTCTCTAAGGTAATATGACCAGGATGTACTTTTACATGATTCACCGCTTCAGTCACTTCTTCAATGCTATCATAATAAAAATCATCTACATTTAACATATTGGCCAACACCCGCAATACTCTCCAACCAGGCTTTGACTCTTCTGGCAATTTAGCAGCAGGAGAAAAAGATTGTGACTGTGCAAAGTTATTAAAATATGAACCGGCTACTTCGCTGGCTAAACCAATGGGCAATATAACATCAGCCACTTGCTTCATATTTTCATCAGCAAAACTTGACATCAATACAACAGAGTCAGCACTGTCTAATACCGAATGGGCTTTATAAGCATCAGCAAAATCATCATTCTCTGCCTGATATACTACAAAAGACTTGGCATTTGAATCTAAAATATCGGTTACATTATTTTGCGAACTCATGCCACAAATTTCCGCTCCAACACTGTTCGCCCCTGTTGCCATTTCATAAACCTTTCCATTGGTATGACTGGCAAGCCATGCAACAACGGATTTAATTAATGAAGCTTGAGGGTGCCTATTAGAAACTTGACCAATAACAAACATGACATTATTTTCTTTATCAATTAATTGCTTGGCCAGATTGTTTAGGTTTTCATCGGTATCTTGTGAAGCAATCCAACGAGTAGTATCGGTGTCATCTAATTTTTCTTGTACTAAATCAGCCACACAATGCGCCAATGAACCCAAGCCTTTAACCCAATCCACTTGCGTCCCAACATAATGATGAAAAGTATTGAAATTAAAGTTATATTGTTTTGGATTAAATACCGATACTTTGGCTTGATTCTTCAACCAAGCCTGTCTAACTCTATGGCCCAAAATGGCTTGCTCATGAGCTACATTTGATCCGACCAATACAATTTGATTTTGATTAGCAATATCGTCCAAAGACAAATCCATTCTTGGTAAGCTATGAACCGCGGAGAAGTCAGTCTGACCCAAACGGTAATCCATATTCTCACAACCCAATGCTTTGAATAATTTATTTAATAAGAAATATTCTTCATTGGTCGATTGAGAACCGGCTAATACTGCGGTATCCTTGGCTTGGTTTGCCTGAAGCTTACGTACTGCAAAGTCCATGGCTGTTGCCCAATCGGTATCAACCCACTTTCCATCCTGCTTAATCATGGGAACAGTCACTCGATCATCGCTATCTTGACCCAGTACGCCATATCTATCCCGATCTGATATCCATGCTTCATTTAACTCTTCATTGTCTTTTGGTACAGTTCTTAAAACCTTGCCATGACGTGTGTGATAATAAAGATTTGAGCCAATAGCATCGTGCATTGATATGCCTTCTGCCGACATCAGTTCCCAAGCACGTGCTTTGAATCTAAAGGGTTTATTGGTCAATGCACCCACTGGGCACAAATCAATGATATTGCCCGACATGATTGAATCAATAGAACGTCCAACCGCGGTACCAATTTGTGTTCGGTCTCCACGACCAATACTACCCAACTCATCCGTGCCTGTGATTTCATCCAAAAATCTGACACAACGGGTACAGGTTATACAACGGGTCATATCGGTTGCAATCAAGGAACCAATGTCTTCATCAACAGCTACACGTTTTTCATCCACATAGCGTGAAATTCCACGCCCATAACCCATTGAAACATCTTGCAGTTCACACTCGCCGCCTTGGTCACAAATAGGACAATCAAGCGGATGATTAATTAGCAAAAATTCCATGACATTTTTTTGTGCGTCTATGGCCCTTTTGGATTTTGTGTACACTTTCATGCCTGCCATGACAGGTGTTGCACACGCTGGCAATGGCTTTGGCACTTTTTCTACATCAACCATACACATGCGGCAATTGGCTGCGATAGATAATTTTTTGTGGTAACAAAAACGCGGGATAGAAATGCCATTGTTATCAGCGGCTTCTATCACCATTGAACCTTTCGGAACAACCATCGCTTTGTCATCAATTTCTATTTCGACCATATTATCAGGTAAAGTAGCTTGCTTGTTTTCTTTTCCAGTCATTAGGCTGCCTCCACCATTGATCGTTTGTGTTCAACATAATATTCAAACTCATCCCAAAATTTATTCAATAAACCTTGCACTGGCCAAGCCGCAGCTTCACCGAAAGCACAAATAGTGTGTCCTTCTATTTGATTGGCAGCAGTTCTTAACATTTTAACATCCTCGATAGACGCTTTGCCATCCAAAATACGTGTCAAAACACGGTACATCCAACCTGTTCCTTCCCTGCATGGCGTACATTGCCCACAAGACTCCATGTAATAAAAACGTGATAATCGCTGACAAACTTTAACCATACAAGTCGTATCATCCATCACAATCACAGCACCAGAGCCCAGTCCAGAACCTGCTTGTCCAATGGCATCATAATCCATGGTCAAACCCATCATAGTCTCAGCGGGTAGAACTTTCATAGATGAGCCACCAGGAATGACTGCCTTTAGCTTGCGACCTGGTCGCATGCCACCTGCCATTTCTAATAAATCTTTAAACGGAGTACCCAATGGAATCTCGAAGTTTCCTGGATTTGCAACATGACCCGAAACTGAAAAACATTTAACCCCACCATTGTTGGGCTTGCCCAATTCTAAGAACCAATCTGCACCTTTGGTCATGATTAATGGCACTGATGAAAATGATTCGGTATTATTGATCGTTGTGGGTTTACCATAGATTCCAAAATTTGCTGGAAACGGCGGTTTAAATCTTGGCTGCCCTTTTTTGCCTTCTAATGATTCCATCAACGCGGTTTCTTCACCACAAATATAAGCTCCAGCTCCAATGACTCCATAACAATCAAAATCTATGCCTGAGTTGTCGATATTTTTGCCCAACAATCCAGCTTTGTAAGCATCTTTTAATGCTGCCTCGAATGCTTCAAAAGGTTCGTGATGAAATTCACCCCGTAAATAATTGTAACCAATCGTTGCACCCATGGCATAAGCACCAATCGCCATGCCTTCAATCACTGCATGTGGGTTATAACGCAAGATATCTCTGTCGTGACAAGTACCTGGTTCAGATTCATCCGAGTTACACAGAACATATTTTTGCCCAGGTGCATTTTTAGGCATGAAAGACCATTTTAAACCTGTTGGAAAACCTGCTCCACCGCGTCCACGCAATGAAGAAGCCTTAACTGTATTAATAATTTCATCTTGATCGGTTTTTTCAGCTACTATTTTTTTCCAAGCCTGATAACCACCACGTTCTAGATAATTTTCTAAACTGGGGTCTTTACTTGGGTTCAAGCTTACATTCACAACATCAATTTTCGACATTAGGCTTTCTCCTCAAGTCCATTTAACAACGCATCTATTTTATCGTTAGTGAGGTTTTCATGGTAATGACCATCAATCAACATAACCGGAGCTCCTACACAAGCGGCAACACATTCTTCTTCGCGAACCAAAGTAATGCGGCCATCTTCAGTGGTTTCACCCAATTTAATGCCCAGTTTTTGTTCAGCATGTTCTACAATTTGCTCTGCACCATTTAACATACAGGAGATATTGGTACAAATAGAAACCTTGTGCTGACCACAGGGTTCGGTAAAAAACATACTATAAAAACTGGCAGCTTCATAAACCCAAATAGCAGGTATTTCTAAATACTGAGCAACCGCTTGCATGATTTCTTGACTTAACCAACCTCCGTTTTGCTCTTGTGCTGCATGTAAAGCGCCTATAACAGCAGAACGTCTTTGATCTTGCGGATATTTGGCCAACCAAATATCAATATGGGTCTGTGTTTCTTTGCTTAACAACTCATGTGCTAAGGTCTTATCATTTTCTTGTGGATTAACTTGATACATTATCTATCAATCTCCCCGAATACTACGTCCATTGTGCCTATTACTGATACAACGTCTCCTAACATTGAACCTTTGACCATCTCATTCATTGCTGATAAATGGGCAAAACCTGGTGCTCTTACTTTCATTCTAAAAGGCTTATTTGAATCATCTGCCACCAAATACACGCCAAATTCGCCTTTCGGTGCTTCTACTGCCGCATAAGCTTCACCTTTAGGAACAGTGTATCCTTCCGTAAATAGTTTAAAGTGATGAATCATCGATTCCATGTCATTTTTCATGGCATCTCGATTTGGTGGAGCCACTTTATAATCGTCTAACATGACTGGACCTGGATTCTCTTTTAACCATTTTACACATTGTTTAATAATGCTATTGGATTGGACCATTTCTTCCATACGCACCAAATAACGATCATAACTGTCGCCATTGACACCAATGGGAATATCAAAATCCATCTTGTCATAAGCAGCATAGGTTTGTTTCTTACGCAAATCCCACTCTATGCCTGAACCACGCAACATAGGACCAGTAAAGCCCAATTGTAAAGCGCGTTCTGGGCTAACAATACCAATATTTACGGTACGTTGTTTCCAAATACGGTTATCGGTTAACAAGGTGTTGTACTCAGCTATTTTTTCTGGGAAATAATCGGTAAAGTGTTCGATGAAATCCAACAAAGAGCCTTCTCTCCATGAGTTTGCTTCTTTTAATGCTTTGCCTTTAGTCCATTTGCTTTCTGCATGTTTTGGCATGTAATCAGGTAAATCACGGTAAACACCACCTGGACGATAATAAGTCGCATGCATACGTGCGCCAGATACAGCTTCATAACAATCCATCAAATATTCACGTTCACGAAAAGCATATAAAAATAGAGTCATCGCACCCAAATCCAAACCATGGGTACCAATCCACATTAGATGATTCAATATACGGGTAATTTCATCAAACATCGTGCGAATATATTGAGCCCTAATAGGTGCTTCAATATTCAATAATTTTTCAATAGATTTAACATAACCATGCTCGTTACACATCATGGAAACATAGTCCAATCTATCCATATAACCAATACTGTGATTAAATGGTTTAGACTCTGCTAACTTCTCAGTACCACGGTGCAACAACCCAATATGTGGGTCGGCGTGTACAATCACTTCTCCATCCATTTCCAATATCAAACGCAACACTCCATGTGCTGCTGGATGTTGAGGACCGAAGTTAATCGTATAATTCTTAATTTCAGACATTAACTGTCCCCTTCTAATTGTTCTTGATTTTCAGCATAACGGGCATCTTTTCGTATGGTTTTAGGAATGGTTACACGTGGTTCAATAGAAACGGGTTCATACACTACCCGTCCTTTTTCTTCGTCGTAACGCACTTCCACATTACCAATTAAAGGGAAGTCTTTTCTAAATGGGTGACCGATAAATCCATAATCGGTTAAGATTCTTCGTAAATCAGGGTGACCAACAAAAATAATTCCAAATAAATCAAAGGCTTCACGTTCAAACCAATCGGCTACCGACCAAATTTTAATCAAGGATGGAACCGCCAACACACCGGTATCGGGTGCAAAGCACTTTAAACGAATGCGCATATTGTGCTTAATTGACAACAAATGCACCACAACCGCAAATCGTTTATCTATCAATTCAGTTTCTCGCTCTTCCCATGAAAACCTACCTGGACCCTTGTTGCTTATTCCACGAGAGAATCCAGTACTTGAAACACCATCAGTATCCCATTCCGCTTCGCCAAAGGTTAAATAATCAATTCCACACAAATCTATTAATTGCTCAAACGAAAACTGATCATCATCTCTTAGCTGTTGACAAATTTGCTGCCAGTTTTCTGGAGTCACTTCACAAGTAATTTCCCCGTATTGGTTAACTATATTGCTTATCAAATCACCAAATTGTGATTTCAACTTTTTTTCCAAACTCATTTTTTTATCATTCATAAGTTATCTAGCTATTGTATTTGTTCTTTTAATTTTCTTTTGTAACTGTAAAAGGCCATAAATTAATGCTTCTGCGGTTGGCGGACAACCCGGAACATAAACATCAACTGGTACGACACGGTCACAACCACGCACAACCGCATATGAATAATGGTAATAACCACCACCATTTGCACAACTTCCCATGGATACCACATATTTAGGATCAGCCATTTGGTCATAGACTTTGCGCAATGCTGGCGCCATTTTATTAACCAAAGTTCCTGCTACAATCATAACATCTGCTTGACGCGGCGATGGCCTAAAGATAATACCAAATCTATCCAAATCATATCTGGCACCACCCGCTTGCATCATTTCAACTGCACAACAAGCCAAACCAAATGTCATTGGCCACATAGAACCCGTACGAGCCCAGCCAATTACATCATCTAATCTGGCTGTAAAGAATCCTTTATTATCAAATCCCTGATCCACATAAGGGTGAGTAATTCCATCAACTATGCCCAATTCCAAATTTGAAAAATCAGTTGATGTATTGATTAAATCTTGATTCTTAATTACTCCCATTCCAAGCCTCCTTTCTTCCACTCATAAATAAATCCAATGACCAAAATAAACAAGAAGAGAAACATGGTAACCAAACCAAATCCACCCAACTGACCAAGAATAACAGCCCAAGGAAACATAAAAGCAATCTCTAAATCAAATATAATAAATAAAATAGCGACCAAATAAAAGCGCACATCAAACTTCATGTGACCATCATCAAATGCTTCGAATCCACATTCATATGCCGAATTTTTTTCTTCGTTAGAATTTCTCGGGCCTAGAATAAAACCCACTGACAATAAAACCAAGGCCAAGCCAACGGCTACACCTATAAACATTAATACTGGAAAATATTCAGCCAGCATAATAATACCCCTTTAAAATATGTTCGCGATATTTTCGCAAAAATTACAAACGTCATTCCCGCGAAGGCGAGAACCCATCAAAACACACCTATAATCACACTGATCAATTATAGATCCCCACTTTCGTGGGAATGACAATTTTTTTACTCGTTTCCTCGTTATTAGAGAACCTAAAACCCTCTAATTATTTAACCTTGAATTGTTAAACTTAAGTATTTAAAATCAACATAAATAAGTACTGTATTCAATCAAAACCTTCTCTAGCCATGTAAGGCTAGACTTCAGTCTTTAAAATCAGCACATGGAAGTGCTGTATTTTAAAAATAGACAATGGTGCCGACGGCCGGAGTCGAACCGGCACGGCATAAGCCACTACCCCCTCAAGGTAGCGTGTCTACCAGTTTCACCACGTCGGCAATATAACATTTTAAACAGATAGCAAAATTGACTTGAGTCAATAATTAGCTATCTACAGATTCTTTAACTTCTAATGCTTTTTCTTTCACAGCTTCTTTAACTTCTACTGCTTTTCCTTCTACTTCGTCTTTTACTTCAACAGCCTTTTCTTTAACTGCATCTTTAACATCAACGGCTTTGTCCATAACAGCTTCTTTAACATCACCAGCTTTCTCAACAGCCCCATCTTTAAGTTCAGTGGTCTTATCGATGAGTTTTTCTTTCATATCTGGCACATCACTTTCAACTGATTCAATTGGCAAAATCCCTGGAATATCAGAATCTGACGTATCAAGAGTCCCTACAACACCTAGATCAATTTCACCGGTTGTTGCAGCTGTGAACTCTTTACTGGCCTGGACAGCCATGTACATACTGATGGCAAAAAACAAAAATGCCAGAGTCATTGTAGTCTTGGTTAAAAAGTTACCAGACCCTTTGGCTCCAAATACAGTATTGGAAGCACCCGAACCGAATGCCGAACCAGCTGTAGCGCCAGTTCCTTTTTGTACCAAAATAAAGGCAATCATTGCCACCACAATTAAAACGAAAAATATTAATAACAAATTTACTGACATCTTTTAAAACTCACATTTTGGGATAATTATTGACTTAACTTATCCGCTTGTTGACATATCGCAAGAAAATCTTCGCTGGTTAAAGAGGCTCCACCTATCAAACCACCATCAATGTCTTGCATGGAAAATAATTCTTTGGCATTGCTGCCTTTTACACTGCCACCATAAAGGATTGGCACAAGGGGCGCTATTGTATCACTTTTTAACGTTAAAAGAGAACGAATAAATGCATGAACTGTCTGAGCTTGTTCTGAACTTGCCGTTACTCCTGTACCAATTGCCCAAACTGGTTCATAAGCAATCACTGCATTAGCAAAAGCCTTAATACCCACCAAATCAATGACTGCATTAATTTGTTCAGCAACCACTTTTTCAGTAACTCTTGACTCTCGCTGTTCTAAAGTTTCGCCACAGCATAATACAGGTTTCAAACCATGCTTCAAAGCGGCTTGAAACTTAAGTGCTATATCTTGGTTGCTTTCATTGTAATATGCCCGTCTTTCAGAGTGTCCAACCAGTACCATTTGACAGCCAAACTCTTTAAGCATACTGCCTGAAACTTCTCCCGTATAAGCGCCTTGATCATGTTCACTCAAAGTCTGACCACCAAACAAAACTACACCACCAACCAAATTGGCTGTTTGTGGAATATAAATCGAAGGAGGAAATACCGCCACATCAAAGTTTTTAGAACTTGGCAAACCAGATATAATTTCAACAATCAAATCATTTGTCATGGTTATAGAACCATTCAGCTTCCAATTACCCGCCACCAATAATTTTCTTGTCATAATATCGCACTCATAAATTAAGCGTGCGAATTATAATACAAATACAAAGTTACCTGTAAGAACATTTAAACAAAACAAGGTTAAAATTACTAAATCCTACAATGTAAATCATTTACAGTACTCTCTATTTTTGCCTAATAAGCTCACAACAAGAGCAAACGTCTATATCCTTGGCTCAAATAAATCAGTTCATTTGACAGCTAAAAGGGAAAATAAGCGGGCGCGTCAACCTAGTTACATTGTATTGCCCAGAACCTATTTCAGAGATATTTGAAGAATAGTCAACGGTACCATCTCCCAAACAGTTCAGCTGAAAATGTAATTCTCCCCACGGAACCTTATTAACTTCATCGGGATTAAAATCTTCTCCAAACACTCCGCCATTGGTTACCAAAACATTGTTAAAGTCTAATGTAATGTCATTGCCGTTTTCAGTAATAACTCCTGAAGAGTCTATTAACCACATATGATTGCCTTGTAAATCATATGTATACCAGAGCAAGATCGCAGTCCCTTTTTCTAATATTTCAATAACATAACCTTCTCCACTGCGTGTCGGGTCATACCAAGAACCTGTAATCAATGCCAATGGATTTTCTACAACTTCTGCAGGAAATATAAGATTCTGGTTACTCAATGCTCCCAGAACATAACTCAATTGAACCATATTGGTCTTAAGTTTTTTCCCCTCTAAATCTGTAAATACAACCTTAGCAGTCCTGGTTTGTGTATGAAACCCAATTGGAGGATCCAAGGGCTCACCACCACTGAATATGATTTCCAATGAACCAAACGGATCAAATGAAATGAGTGACGCATCAAAATCCTCTCCAAATACACCACCCGAAGCTTGAGTTAATGTATTTACAATGATGCGGTTGGCTTCATACATACCTACTCCCGAATACCAACGTTGCTTGCCTTGGTCATCATAGGTAAACCACTGTACCCATAATGGGCCTTCAATTCCACCCAACAATTCATAAGAAAACCCTTCACCATCTCTATTCGGATCAAAATACAACCCTGTGGGCTGAAGTACGGGTTCAAACGAGTGAATACTTGACAAGCCAACAGACACCGAATAATGGCTATCTGTCCCTCCTGTTATGGATGATGCACCATTGTCATCTTCATAATTTTGCCATTGCCCATTTGTCCAACTAACAACTGACTCCGGGTTTGCATCTAATTTTTGTCCAACCATATCACTTACATTGATAGCAAAACTCAACATAGAACTTTCTACAACAACAATATCCTCAGGAACTGTAAAATCAACCGTATAAGTGTCATCTTGATAATATTGATAGGAGATTACATCACTGCTTTTTTCATTAAGCCATTGTCCATTTGAAAAAACCACAGCTTCTCCTGCAATTGCAGATTCGATATTGGGTTCTAAAGTAAATCCACTTTGTCCTTGCAAATGCTGTATTTTCCCTTGTTCATCTCTAGTTCGCATCGGTTTATCGAAACCGATAATCAAGCTGTACTTTCCTCCTGCAATAAGATTATCTACAATATTCTCAACCAACATCCTTGTTCCATCTGCCTGTATATCCCAACGGGCATCATAAAACACTGTCTTTGACTCATTTTCAATAATCTTAAACTGGGTTATTGACGGCGGGCCTGCTTGGCCATACCAAACCACCATAAACGTTTGGGCCAATTGCTCTCGTACACGTTTGATTTGAGATTCTGGCAAAATAAACCCATCGTGGTTATTATTGCCGAAACCTCCATATTCTACTCCTCCGCTATTGCTTGGTTCTATTTCCAACGTCCAAGACGGAACTTGATAGGTTTCAGCAAAATATTCATCCGTTGACCCTATTCCACCACCTGGCCCACTTGGACTATCTACATAGTTTTTTGCTGCAGGAAAGGCCCTGTGATGACTGGTGAAATCACTCAACAAACTGGCCTGCAAAGTATTTCTATTGGCATTATTTGTCCGCACTGAAAAATGTACTTTTGTAAATGAATGTACGTCGGTATACACTCTTACTTGCTCAGAATCAACCAACTCAGCGGCGACAAGTCTTGCCTGAGTTTCTGGCTCCGATTCAGATGACAAACCGTGATAAACAATTGAAGAAACATTAGCCGATGAACTGCTCGAAGTTGCCCAATAAGGACTGTTATTGCGGTTTAAATCAACTCCCAACAAAAAATCAGCTTGCGAGAACAGATCCTCATCCACATTCCTCATATTTTTCCTACGCATTCTTCCATCACGAGGGCCAACCTGACCACTGTACCAATTTTGAGCCGGAAACCTCTGAGTCTGTAACAATCCATCCACATTATTAACTGGCAAAGCCACAATAGAGGTGTTTTCTAATAGATACTGGTGCAATGAATGATCCTGAGAATTACTATCTAACAACTCCATTATGCCCGTTAGCACTTCTGGTGACTGCCACTCTCTTGCATGGATATTCCCATTAACCAACATCGCACCTTCTTTAACCCCATACTTAGTTATGTTATTATCATCACTAAGTACATACGCCCATATATCTCTATTATCAACAGTCTTACCAACGATATGACCTGATATATTGTCATTGTTTAATGCCATAGATTGATGCTTCATCAACAAAGCATTATAAGTGCGAAACCCATCAAAAGGCTCTGCAGTCTCAACAGGTATTGGAACAGGGTAACCCAGTCCCAACGTGCTGTTTTCTTCTGTCCATGATGTAATTGACTGAGCTTTTAACATAAATGAAATAATCAACAATACAATGATCAATATCTGCTTCATTTTCTTTCCTCTTTAAAGCTTTGCAGCCATTTGTTGGTTTGCAAGCCATTTTCAAGACCTCTAGAAATCCTCTCCAATACCACTCGAGCGCTTTCCAATTGATTCATTTTTAAAATAAACACCACTTGTTTTTTTATCTTTTCAGAGTCGTTTTTAAAAAACATTGATTCGATATCTTGAATCACTTGAACATTAGTAGTTCGAGCCAATACCATAGCAGCCTGTTGAGAATATCTGTCCTTTGCCAACAAAGAGACCAATGATTTTTCTATTTCTTCATCATTGAGATATTCAGCCAACAAAGATATGGTAAAACTTTCGTTTTTCTTATACTCAATCATATTTAATAACTGTCGCTTCACAAAAGATTGATTGAAATTAATTTTTAAATTCCTCAACAGGTATTCACTGCTACTCTTATCCAGATGCTTTAGCGCAAACTCAGTGAGTTCTTCATCTTGAATAGATAATGTATAACGACTGACAAATTTATCTAAACCGATTAAATTTTCACGGCCACCCAACAAATAACCTGTAATTAAATGAATATCGCCTTGACTGATTGTTTGAATGCTTTTCTTCAAGCCAAACCATTCTGGCTGCTTCAACGAACTCAACTCGCTCTTTAATTTCAGCAAAGTACCCACAGAATCTCGCTCAAAAGCTACTCGATATTCTCTAAAGGCATCATCTGCCATCCAGATATTTTCAATGCCTTGCGCCTTAGCATTAATATTATAAATCTCAACTGGGACTCTCCCTTCATCATGAATCTTAAAAACTTTTGAGGTGTAGGTTTTCATTTGAGTGACAAATTCTTGTAGAAAACCTTGTTTGACATGGTAAGAAATTTCATCCAATAAATGATAAAGCTTATACTCAAGCAGAATTGGATTATTATTTTTACCCTCCATAAGTATTTTATTGATATAACTAAACGGATCCTTTTCAATAAAAAACTCACGAACAAACTCCTTGCTAGATTGTTGAACATAAGAATCATTCATAAATTCATCGAATTCAGCCTGTGGATAGGTAACTGCAAAAGCATTAAACGAAATCATAACCAATAAAAATAATATAAATTGACGCATTGACATTCCTGAATTGAGTTAATCCGATAATAAACGATAACATTCGTATTTTCAACAGACAGTTAATTTACTTGCGCTACTTAACAATTTTATTCCTGCTATAATACGTATTCCTTGAAATCTATCAATTGTATCGTTATATTAGCACTTTCTAATATAACGATACTTAAACATCATTATGAAAATTTTATTCGCAGCATTTATTTTAATATTTATCAATACACAATCTCTAGCACAATGGCAGGAAGTGGAACAAGAAACTGTCAATGATTACCGCTATTTAAATGGCGAAATTGAAGCCGTAAACAAGGCAACAGTTTCAGCGCAAACAGCTGGTCGGGTACAAAAGCTAAATTACGATGTAGATGATTTTGTAGCCAAAGGCAGCGTTATTGTAGAATTCACCAATTCTGAGCAAACAGCAGCACTCAATCAAGCATTGGAGAATGCCAAAGCTGCAAAGATTGCCTTTGAACAAGCACAAGTCGATTATGTTAGAATCAAAGGCATCTATGAAAAAAAATTGGTGGCCAAATCTCAATTGGATCAAGCACTATCTAATCAAAATTCCCTACAAGCAAAATACAAAGCAGCACAATCTGCAATGGTTACAGCAAAGAAACAAAAAGAGTACACCATTATTCGTGCGCCTTATGATGGCATAGTCACCAAGAGATTTGTTGAAATTGGAGAAGTAGTTAACCCTGGCTCACCCATTATGGAAGGCCTGAGTTTAAACCAGTTACGTGTGGTCACCCATATTCCTGAAAAAATAATCAACGCAGTTAAATTAAACCCTGATGCCAAAGTAGTTATTAACAACGTACAAATAAAAGCAAAAAACATCACCATTTTTCCCTATGCTGACAGGTCATCAAGAACCTTTAAAGCCCGCATTGACATTGATACAAAAGAAGGGCAGTTGTTTCCAGGCATGACAGTTAAAGTTGCCTTTAAAGTTGGAGAAAAACAAGCCATATTGGTACCACATAATGCCGTGATTCATCGCAGTGAATTAACCATGCTAACAATAAAACAAGGCAATAAAAGCATTTTACGTCATGTGAAGCTAGGCTCATTTCATGGAGATAAAATAGAAATTATTTCAGGTTTGAATAACAACGAAAAAGTCTTAATGAATCCATTATCAGAAGCCACTCTAGATAATACTGAGAATTAAATCATGAAACTTTCAATATCAGGAAGACTGGCTGACAAGTTCCAAGCCAACCCAATTACACCGTTAATAGCCTTGGTTGCAGTATTATTGGGTGTTTTTGCCGTTTTTATCACACCACGTGAAGAAGAACCACAAATAGACGTAACTTTTGCCAATGTCTATATTGCTTTGCCTGGAGCCAGTGCAAAAGAAGTTGAGAATCTAATAGCCTATCCTGCTGAACAGGTTCTGGACTCCATAGAAAACATCAAACATGTTTATTCAGTTTCGCGCCCTGGTATGGCAATTGTTAGCGTGCAATTCAAAGTGGGCGTTAAACGAAAAGATGCCATCGTAGCATTGTACAACGAAATTCAATCCAACTCAGATTGGCTACCCTATTCGCTTGGCGCATCACAACCTTTAATTAAACCGATGGGCATTGATGATGTTCCAATCGTTACTGTAACACTCTGGAGCGATTCTCAAAAGCTTTCTAAAGATGACAAAGGCAGTTATGAATTACAACAAGTGGCTCATGCCCTAGAAGCAGAAATCAAACGTATTCCCAACACCCGAATTGTTGAAACTACGGGTGGCCCCAACCACGTGGTGCATATTGAGTTGAACCCAGAGGATTTATCGGCTTATAATCTAGATTTTCAAAGCATTGAAAATGCCTTGAAAATGAATAACATAGCTACACATTCCGGTTATATTACACAAAACAACCAAACAACTCCTGTAGAAACTGGCACATTGCTAGCAAATGTAGATGATATCAAAGAGTTGGTTGTTGCGGTTCGCAATGGATTGCCCGTTTACCTAACAGACATTGCCACCATTACAGATGGGCCAGATACACCAGAAACCTACGTTTGGATGACAGCTGGACAAGCTTGGAATGGCGATAAACACCCAGATTTCACACCCGCAGTCACCATCGCTATTGGCAAAAAAGCAGGCACTAATGCTGTAGATATAGCCAATGCCGTTATTAATGCAGGCGAACAGTTAAAAGCCAGTCATATCCCATCAGACGTACATGTAGAAATCACCAGAAACTACGGAAAAACAGCAGATGATAAAGCAAAAAAACTCATGACTAAGCTGGTTTTTGCCACCGCTTCTGTTGTTTTATTAATTATTTTCTTTCTGGGCTGGAGGGAAGCCATTGTCGTCGGCCTGGCTGTTTCTATCACTTTGGCTGTGACCCTGTTTGCCTCATGGGCTTATGGCTTCACTTTAAATCGAGTGTCTTTATTTGCCCTGATATTTTCAATTGGAATATTGGTTGATGATGCAGTAGTCATCGTGGAAAACATACACCGACATTTATCTCAAGGCAAGAACAAACTTTCTGAACTCATCCCCATAGCCGTTGACGAAGTGGGTGGCCCTACAATACTGGCCACTTTTACCGTGATAGCCGCTTTAATGCCAATGGCATTTGTTACTGGTCTAATGGGCCCCTACATGAGCCCAATCCCCATCAACGCATCAATGGGCATGCTGTTATCTTTGATTATTGCCTTGATAGTAACGCCTTGGCTATTTAGAAAAATAATAGGCAACAAAATCCACCACAGTGAAGAAAACAAAAACAAACAAAGTATATTTGACACACTAATGACCCCTTTTTTGGACAATGGTAAGAAAGGCAGGTTAAACCGATATCTTTTGGTTGGCGGTGTAGTATTTTTGATGTTTATCTCAGTAATGTTAGTCCCAAGTCAAAAGGTCATACTGAAAATGTTACCATTTGATAACAAGTCAGAAATTCAAATTGTGGTAGACACAAAAGAAGGCACTACGCTGGAAACAACCAATCAAATCATGATGGAAATAGCCGTATACCTTAAAACTATTCCTGAAATTGAACACATGGTGGCCTATGCAGGCACAGCTTCACCCATAAACTTTAATGGCCTGGTGCGTCAATATTTCCTTAGACAAGGCGCAAACATGGGAGACATCCAAATCACATTGGTGGGCAAACATGACCGCAAACGCAAATCTCACGATATAGCTATTGCCATGCGAGAAGAAATCACAAAAATAGCCAACAAGCACAACGCGTTAGCTAAAATCATCGAAGTTCCACCAGGACCACCCGTTCAATCGCCATTGGTGGCAGAAATATATGGACAATCCGATAAGCAAAGAAAAGCCACCGCATTGGCAGTTGAAAAAATCTTTTCCAAAGCAGGTGGAATTGTTGATATTGATACTTCTATTGAAAGCTCAGCTCCGCGTCAAATCATAGTTATCGATCGTGCGAAAGCCAGTCAATTGGGTATTTCACAAGCTCAAATTGCCAAAACCATGCAAACCGCATTAAGTGGCAATGATGTTAGCTATTTACATAATCCCAACAGCAAATACAGCGTGCCGATTCGTTTGGAAATTCCTGCCAATAGACAAAATGATTTACAAACACTCTTAAACATTCCAATACAAACCGCCAACGGAAATCCAGTAATCTTAGATGAAGTGGTCAGTATTAAACAAGCCGATTGGCAACAAACCATTTACCACAAAGATTTATTGCCCGTCACCTTTGTGACTGCTGATATGTCAGGTTTTCAAGACTCTCCACTTTATGGTATGTTTGAATTGGTTGATATCATTGAAGGAGAACTTAACATCGACCAACAATTTATTAATGCTCCAAAATTTGTCACACAACCCAGCTTAAAATGGGATGGTGAATGGCAAATCACCTATGAAACTTTCCGCGATATGGGCATCGCTTATGGCATTGGTTTAATTTTAATATACTTGCTAATTGTCGCACAATTCAATTCTTACTTTGTGCCCTTAATTATCATGGCGCCAATACCACTCACCATTATCGGCGTCATGCCTGGGCATTGGATTGCTGGCGCGCAATTCACTGCTACATCTATGATTGGTATGATTGCCTTAGCAGGAATTATCGTGCGAAACTCCATACTGTTGGTAGACTTTATCAAAATGCAAGTCACCGCAGGAACACCACTGCGCGAAGCAGTTATCAACTCCGCCAAAGTCCGCGCCAAACCGATTATCCTTACAGGTGTTGCTGCCATGATGGGTGCATTTTTTATCCTTGATGACCCAATATTTAATGGTCTAGCTGTTTCTTTGATCAGTGGGATTTTGGTATCAACGGCTTTAACACTGATATTGATTCCTGTGTTGTATTTTTGGTATTTGTCCAGGTTTGGGCTTAAGACATAAAGAATAATAAATTTCATCAAATTTTTGTAGATTTGGTTCTACCAAACAATTTTTATATAATTATGATATAAATGTTTGGTAGAACTAAACCTACAACAACATTCAACTTAACTTGTGTATTATTTTCTTCTTGACTAATTATATTTTTATGCTTGAATAATATCTCCCCGTCCTTATATTATCCGCAACTTAAAACATACATAATAGAACTATGGCTAAAAAAGAAAATATGCAGTTTCAGACTGAGGTGAATCAATTATTGCACTTGATGATTCACTCTTTGTATTCCAATAAAGAAATATTCCTACGTGAGTTAATTTCCAATGCCAATGATGCGTGTGACAAGCTGCGTTTTGCGGCGGTTAAAGATGACTCTTTGAATGAAGGCGATAAAGAACTAAAAATCGAAATTGAATTTGATGACAAAGCAAATACCGTGACTATTCGTGACAATGGTATCGGCATGACGCGTTCTGAAGTGATTGAAAACATCGGAACCATTGCTAAATCAGGAACCAAAGAGTTCATGAGCAAACTCACAGGCGATGATGCAAAAGATTCACAAATGATTGGCCAATTTGGTGTGGGCTTCTATTCTTCTTTTATTGTTGCCGATAAAGTAACACTAACTACCCGCAAAGCAGGCAAAAAAACTGGCGTTATTTGGGAATCTACAGGTGAAGGAGAATTCACCATTGAGGAAACCAAAAAAGAAAACAAAGGTACAGAAGTAGTTTTGCACCTTAAAGAAGATGAAAAAGAATTTGCTGCTGAATTCCGTTTAAAATCAATTATCACCAAATACGCAGACCATATACAAATACCTATTATGATGCTTGAAACATCAGAAGTGGAAAGCGATAAAGAAGACAAAGATGGTAAAAAAGAAACAACTACTGTCACAGAATGGAAACAAATAAACAAAGCCCAAGCCTTGTGGACTATGGCGAAATCCGATATTTCTGATGACGATTACAAAGAGTTTTACAAAACAGTTTCACACGATTGGAATGATCCTTTAAAATGGGTACACAGTCAGGTTGAAGGCAAGTACGATTATACCTCTTTGCTCTACATCCCTGCAAAAGCCCCTTTCGATTTGTGGGAGCCTGATGCACAACATGGCTTGAAATTGTATGTGCAACGTACCTTTATTATGGATGACAGTAAAAACTTACTGCCACGATATTTGCGCTTCATCAAAGGTGTGATTGATTCCAATGATTTGCCTTTGAATGTATCGCGTGAAATATTACAAAGCAACAAAGTCATTGAATCAATTAAACGTGCTTCAACCAAGAAAATATTAACCACCTTAAAAAGAATGGCAAACAGCGATGCTGAAACATACCAAAAGTTTTGGGATGAGTTTGGCACCGTGATGAAAGAAGGTGTACAAGAAGACTTTGCCAACAAAGAAGAGTTATCAAAACTTCTTCGATTTGCTTCAACTCACAACGATGATGACAAGAAAAACATCTCATTGGAAGACTATGTTTCACGCATGGGTTCTGAGCAAGAAAATATCTATTACATCACTGCTGACAGTTACAATACGGCAAAAAACAGCCCACACCTTGAAGTATTTAAGAAAAAAGGCATTGAAGTACTGTTATTCTCAGACCGAATTGATGAATGGTTAGTGAATGGTTTAACTGAGTTTGATGGCAAAAAAATGCAATCTGTTGCCAAAGGTGACTTAGACAAACTGGATACAGAAAAAGACAAGAAAGCCACTGAGAAAGCTGAGAAAGACAACAAAGAAGTGATTGAAAAAATGGAAAAGATTTTGGCTGATAAAGTCGAGAAAATTAAAATTTCTTCACGCTTAACGGATTCTGCAGCTTGTATTGTATTAAACGATCAAGACATGGCTTTGTATATGCAACAGTTGATGAAACAAGCGGGTCAAGAAATGCCCAACAGCAAACCTACTTTGGAAATCAATATTGACCATGCTATTTTCAAGAAACTACAAGCCGAAAAAGATGATTCAGCTTTTTCTGACTGGAGCTCTTTAATTTTTGATCAAGCCATCTTATCTGAGGGCGGTCAATTAGAAGATCCTTCTGGATTTGTTAAACGCATGAATAAATTGATGTTGTAAAATATTTTACGACTCAAATTGTCTCGTCCTGAAATAGGTTGACGACATAATTGTAGTTACAAAAAACCTGTGAAGCTAGCTTCACAGGTTTTTTTGTGAATAAAATTCAGGATTTTCCCTAGAATATCAGCAAATATTGTATTAAATCTATAAAAATTTAAGAAATATTGCAATCTTTTAAATTTTTCATATATATATGAGCTATAATCATTTTTGTGCAAAAATGCACAAAATTATTTTTTAATCTATATATTAATTAATACTTTGACTTAAAATTTCATATAAAAATATTATGCTAGAAAATACAGAAAAAAAAATTAGCCACTTAAATGCTATCCCAAAAAGACTATTAAGTTTGTTTTCCAAGGCGATTGCAAAACTGCTATTGAAATTTAATATCAGCAAACATGAGTATACCCATTGTTTAAACGAACAACTGGTTTTAGAAGCCAAGAGACAAAACCCAAAGGCAAGTAAAGTTGAATTATCTGTTCGTACAGGCATTGACAGGAGGTTTATAGCCTCTTACCTTAAAGGTGAAGTGCCCATGGTCAAATCTAATAAATTATCACTCATACTTAGCGATATGAAATGGTCTCTAAACAATTATTATAATGGCTCCAATAAAATGACTAAAAAAGGACCATTTAAAACATTCGAATCCATTTGTCAACAATGGTCTTCCGGTACCTTAACGTATCAGTCAATCCTTAAAGAATTGGTACGTGTCGGGAGCGTGATTGACCATGGAGATAAAGTGGAACTGGTGGAAGCTAAGCATGACAAACTTAAAAATGATGCGCAGTATTTTGAAGTATCTAGTTACTTAGTGAACAGGGTTGCAAAAACAATTATTGATAATTCTGAAATTAAAAAGAATATTGATCAATATTTTCAAGTTACGGCATACTCAACTCAAATACCACCAGAAAACATATCAAAAATAAAAAAAGAGATAAAAGAAAATTTAAGAAAATTTCGTGCTGAGACTATTATGGTATTAGAAAAGCATGAAGATAATACAAAACCAGATACATATCCAGCTTATGGAGTATCGTTTTTAGAATTCAATGATGATGAGGTCACAAAATGAAAAAGTTAATTTTAATTATATTTGTTGTTATATCAAACATATCAATTGCTGCGGTTAGTGATGGTAGTTCAGGGCTAACTGCTGTCAGTGATGGTAGTTCAGGGCTAACTGCTGTCAGTGATGGTAGTTCAGGGCTAAC
>JAJRQG010000064.1 GCA_024280395.1 Gammaproteobacteria bacterium
AGTAAGAAATGGACAATGCCGATTCATCGATGGAAACCAGCTTTGAACCGTTTTGTGATAGAATTCGAGGATAGAATTAAAAATGTCTAAAACTAACTTACACAGTTTAGTTTACATACTCCTAAATATTTCTATTCTCAAAAACCCGTTACTCTGGTTTCAGGTTTTTATTATTGCCTTTGTTGTTTTCTTATTCATGCTGGTTTTACTTGTTGAAGCGAATTTATTTCAATATCAATGGGAGGCAATTCCTTCGTCTTTTGTTGTAGCGACAATTATCGGAGGAGGTTTTTTTAGTGTAATTAGTTTGATCTTACTTGTAGTTTATATTCAAGGAATTCCGACCACCTATGTGTTAAATGACAACACTATTGAGCAATACACCTTAAGCAAAAAGAAAAAGACATTTAGCTTTTTATCTATATTAGGTATTGCCTCAGGAAAAAGTGCGGGTTTTTCCGCTGCTGGTGCTCACATGTTAGCGCGCTCAAGAGAACACATGATGGTTAAATGGAAAGACGTTTCATTGCTTGAAGATTATCCACAAAGAAATGAAATTCGTTTAAAAAACCAATGGCGCACAGTGATGCAGGTGGCTTGCCCCAAAGAGCAGTTTGATTCAATACTCGAATTTATTAAGAGCAAAGTCAAAAAAACAAAACAAATCCCTAAGGTGGGTCAAATGCAGAAACCATCATTTGAGAAAAAAGTTTTACTGACCTTAATTATCTTGATATGTGGTTCTTTCTTATTTGTTAGATTGCCCATTCATTATGTAGGGCTTTTTACAATTTCCACCCTAATCATGGCACTTTTGGTGGTTTGGTCAGTTGGTAAAAAAAAGAAAATCTTTGCTGCGTTTGTCACCCTAATTCCAATAATTGCAGTGGTGGCAGCTTTTGTAATTGAAGAGGTTGATATGTCACGTTCAGGCTCAGTGTATGCGCTGGTTATCGAACTGATATCGATATTCTTCTTCATTTTACTTGGTATAAACACGCTCCTGAAACAAATTAATCACAATTCCTCGGAGAAATCATATGAACAAAAAAAATGAAAAAATAATCACAATACTACCCAATGTTTCTAAGAAGAAAAGTATGTTTAGTCTTAGACGAGATTATTACACTGTAATTGTTACAGACCAACGATTAATATTTGCCTTATTTAGCAAAGAACTTAAAGAAATACAAAAACAAGATATGAAAAATCTTAGCGATGAAAATAAAAAACAAGGTAAAGGATTCCTATCTTCAATGGCCGATAGAATGAATGCTTATGCTACTTGGTTTGAACGTTATAAGCAAATGGAAATTGAACAAATCATAACTGAAACCCCTGAAAATTTTGCTCTCACAAGGAGTGAGATTAAAAAGTTTAATTTAGTCCAGTTTATGGAAGCAACTGACGAAAGTTATCAAGATAAAACAAGAGCTTCTGAATTAATGATAAAAACCAGTAGTACAAAATATAGGTTCTTATTTGCGACCAATTGTAATTTGACTGATATCAACACATTAAAGAATTGGTATTAAATTCGAGTAAAGAATATCAATTTAGAATAGGATTCATGTCATTCAATAGTTTTAATGCTTTAAAGCAGATGTCTCACATCGGGCAAATACTTCTCAAATGAACCCGTATTAAACACCACCACTTGGTCATTTTTATTTATCACGCCTTGCTCCGCTAGTGGCTTTAAGGCGGCCATACAGGCGGCGGCTTCTGGGCATATCCACCAGTGTTTTTCCTCCCATACTTGACTGAGATTTTTGGCTATTTCTTCTTCGTTCATGGCGATTGAAACGCCACCACTTTTACGCACTATGTCTAAGACCTTAAAATGGCCCACGCCTCCTGCGACATTTAGACCTACGGCCAATGTGTGGCCTGCTTGAGTGGGTACGGGTTCGTAAGCATTATCATTATAGGCCTTGGTAATCGGTTGTGTGGCCTGTGATTGTACGGCAATAATTTTTGGGCGTTTGCTATCAATCATACCCAGTGCTTCAAGTTCGTCAAAGGCTTTCCACATACCCAGTATTCCTGTTCCGCCTCCTGTTGGATACAAAACGACATCTGGCAATTTCCAGTTATCAGACATATTGTTGGGTTCTGCCAATTCTAGTCCCATGGTTTTCTTGCCATCAATGCGCCAACCAGGTTCTTGGAAAGTAGCAACATTGAAATAGCCTTTGGGTATATACTTGGTTTTCATGAGTTCGCCGGCTTCTTTAATCGTGCCTTTGACCATTTCTAGTGTAATTTTAGGATTGTGGAAACTCAAAGCAGCCACACTGCCTTGAATCGGCATGGGTGTATCATCAGGCATAATAATAGTCGCTTCAATTCCAAGTTTATTGGCAAACCACGCTAAAGAATCTCCCGCATTGCCTTGAGTGGGAACCACCAATTTATCCAAACCAAAATGCTTGGCCATATTAATCACTACTGCCATACCTCGGTCTTTAAAACTTAAAGTCGGGTTTTGTCCATAACCAACATGACCCTTGCCTTCGTCTTTGATAAACAATTCAAAACCAAATTGTTGAGCAATATCATGGTCATTGTAATCAAGCAATGGCGTATAGCCTTCGCCAGAGTCAATATATCCTTCGCTAATCGGCAAGATTCCTGAAAAGCGCCACAGGCTTTTGATTTCTGGGTGGTACCAATTATTCTCTGCTTTTATCGCTTGCATGTCATAAATCATCTCCAATGGACGGTTGTCATCTGGACAAAGGTTCATGACTTTGTCTTTGGAATATTGCTTGCCACATAGGGAACATTGTAAATATTTAAGATTTGGGTTTAACATAATGATTTATTTTGTTGCAGCTTTAGCAAAATTGGCCAAAGCATGGGTGATTTTATTTAAAGGCTGTTCACAACCTTTTATATTGTGGCGTTTAACCATGTATTGTGGGTCATTGTATGAATACCAGACTTGACCCTTCTCATCTTCCCATATCAAGGCTTTTTGTGGCAAATCTATCGCGGCAGTTTGCGCACATTGCATTAAAGGCGTACCTACTTTAGGATTGCCAAATATGACTACCGTTGTCGGGCGCAATTCTTTGCCCACACTTTGCCCGCCTTTTTGATGATCAATGACTTTAAAAACGGTCATGCCTTTGCTTTTTAGAGCATTGACTAAGTTGGTACGGGTTTCATCAACTGAATGGTTGCTTTGTAGTGTCACCAAGCCATCATCCGCAAATCCCAAAGTGGTGATGGTTAATAATAAAATTAATAATATTTTTTTCATAAAATTGTTTTCAATAAAATTCTACTATTACTATACAACTATTTTTACTTCAGTCACACCATTACCTATTAATTGGCTTTGAAAATTGAATTTGTAAATTTCGGGTCTTGGGTGTAAGATTATGTTGGGGGGCGTTTGTCCAAGAATAGGAACCACATGAAAAAACAACAATACAAATACCAAGCTTTCATTTCCTATCGCCATGCAGACAACAAGGAACAAGGCCGAACCTGGGCAACCTGGTTGCATCAAGCGATTGAGACTTATGAAGTACCGCTGGATTTGGTCGGAAAAACCAACAACCAAGGAGTAGAAATACCGGCACGTATTTACCCAATCTTCCGCGATGAAGAGGAATTGCCCACCGATGCAAATTTGGGTAGTGCAATTATTAATGCTTTAGATAAAACGCAACTGCTTATCCTTTTATGTTCTCCCCGTTCCGTGCAATCAACCTATGTGGCTGATGAAATTGATTATTTTAAAAAAATGGGACATTCAGACAAAATCATTGCCGTTATGATTGATGGAGAACCCAATGCCAGTTGGGACAGAGGCAAGCAAAAAGCAGGTTTTAATGAAGGAGACGAATGTTTTCCCGTTCCGTTGCAGTTTGAATACGATGATAATGGCAATCGAACAACCAAGCATACTGAACCCTTGGCCGCCGATTTTCGCATCAACAACAATGGCAAGCCAGAACAAGGCTGGACATCAATTGAAGCTTATCGACAATATCTAAAATCCACAACTGATTTCACAAGCAAAATAATACAAGTAAAACTGGACAGTTATCAAAAGCAACAACAATTGATGTTATTGAAAATAATCGCAGGCATTCTTGGTGTGCCTCTTGGCGAATTAACCCAACGAGACAAAGCCTATCAATTAGAAAAAGCTCAACAGAAAGCCAAAGTCTTAAAGCGTTGGTTAAGCGCCGTGTTTGTATTAGCACTGCTTGCCATTGGAGCCAGCATCTTTGCCTATTACAAACAAAAGGAAGCCGTTATCCAGAAACAAATAGTAGAGAAAACATTAAATGGTGTACGGAAAAATATCAGTTTTATGAATGTTGATTTACAAGAAATTCTAAAAGAACATGTGCCCCTGAACAAACGTTATAAAGTTACAAAACACATAGATGAACTATTGAATCAATTACAAACAGGAGAAAGTGAGTCAGAAGAAGATCAGTATGCGGTATTTTTGGCGCTCATAAACAAAATTGAAGTACTCAATCAAAATACAGAGAATAATGTTGCGAAATCTTTACCAATAGCTGCAAAAGCAAAAGCAATCATTTCTAATTTGCATATTATTCATCCAACAAATATTAACTATCAATCAGGCTTAAATAATATTTACAAACAATTGGTAGAGACTCAATTTTTGTCAGGCAACTTAGACAAGTCTTATGAAATTTCACAAGCAGCATTAAAAATTGCCATCGCTATAGCTGAAAAAAGCCCAAACAATGATGATTTTAAGCTCCAACTGGTATTTGCATACAATAATATTGGTGATGTGAGTAATGAATTAGAAAAATTTGATAAATCTTTATTGGCCTATAAAAAATCTAAAATTATCTCCAGTGATTTAATTAAAAGAAACCCTGATAATATTAAATATCAAATATCACTTGGTGAAGTTTACATTTCAATGGGTTACAACTATATACACGTTGATAAAATGTTGGCATACGAGCAATTTTCTCAGGCACTTGAAATAGCCAAATCATTAATAGAAAGTCATCCAAAAAATGAAAGTGTTATTATTTTAATAGGTGAAGTATACAATAATTTTGCAAATTATTACTCATTAAAAAATGAACCCGATAATGCGCTTATCAATGTTAAGCGGTCCTTAGAATACTATAATTACCTGGTTGTTAAAGACCCAACCAACACTGTTTACCAAAATAATATTGTATTAATAAACCTACAATTGGGGGATAATTATTCCGATTTAAAACAGTATGAAGTGGCTTTAGATTCTTATAAAAAAGCACTAAAAATGGACAGTGATTTAGCCAATAAATACCCGGAAAATGTGAACTTCCAAAAAAGTTTAGGGCTAGATTACTTTATTGTTGGGTTAACACATGTTCGTTTAAATCAGCTTAATGAGGCCTTGATTAATTATAAAGCGTATCTCAATGCCTTTAAAGAACTAACCCAAAAATACCCCGATAAATCAGATTTCTATTATAGACTATCAGGTGCTCAAGCTAGAATTGCTAAAGTATATGCACAACTAGGAAACCCACAAAAAGCCATGGATTCATATAAGGAAGCCATTAAGATTGATAGCATGCTGATAGAAAAATATCCAACCAACACGGCATATAAAGCAGACCTAGCTAGGATTTATAAGAAATTATATTTATTCTTCAAGGATACGAGTCAATTAGACAAAGCCTTAGATTCTATTAGAAAATCCAGAGATATATTATCAAAACTAGATATCGAATCCATGTATCCAGAAGACAAAGAAGCCCTAATTCTTGCCAACAAAATCATTACAGATTTTAACAATGACTAAGCCCTACAAATACCAAGCCTTCATTTCCTACCGTCATGCCGATAACAAAGAGCAAGGCAGACAATGGGCAACCTGGTTGCACCAAGCAATTGAGACTTATGAAGTGCCAAATGACTTGGTGGGTAAAACCAATAGCAATGGCGTTGAAATACCCGCACGTATTTACCCAATCTTCCGCGATGAAGAGGAGTTACCTGCCGATGCAGATTTAGGGAATGTTATTGTTAAGGCATTAGATGACACTCAATTGCTTGTCGTTTTATGTTCGCCACGCGCTGTACAATCCACATACGTGTCCGATGAGATTGATTATTTCAAAAAACTGGGTCGATCAGACCACATAATCGCTGCCATGATAGATGGCGAACCCAATGCCAGTTGGGATGAAGGCAAACTTAAAGTTGGTTTTTCAGTAGGTGATGAATGTTTCCCCATTCCACTACAATTTGAATACGATAATAATGGCCGCTGTACAGATAAACATGCCGAACCCTTGGCAGCAGATTTTCGCATTAACAACAATGGCATGCCCGAACAAGGATGGACTTCAATTGAAGCTTATCGACAACATTTAAAGTCCACAACTAAGTTCAATAATAAACAAATACAAGTCAAACTAGATACCTACCAAAAACAACAAAACCTTACGTTGTTAAAAATCATCGCAGGAATAATAGGCATACCACTAGGGGATTTAAGCCAAAGAGACAAAGCTTATCAATTAGATAAAGCCAAGCAAAAGGCCCGTATTTTAAAACGTTGGCTAACAGTTGTTTTTGTCCTAGCACTCATAGCCCTTGCCGCAGGTTTATTTGCTTACTTCAAAAAAAAAGAAGCGATTTTACAAAAACAAATAGCTGAAAAATCATTGGATGAAGTGCGAGAGAATATTGATTTTATTAACTTAGATTTAAGAGAAATCTTGATCCGTTATGTACCTATGTCAAAAAGGAATAAGGTTATTGAAAAAATGGATATTTTGGTGAATAGATTGCAAAATAATGACAATACTTCATTTGCCAATAAATTGGCAGTATTTAATGCATTGACTAATAAAGTTGATGTAATTGCTCGAAGTGATGATTTAGACCCAAATCAAGCGATGCCACTTATAAGAAAAGCGCACCGTATTATTTTAGCTTTGGTTGATAGCTATCCAGATAATGAAAAGTTAAAGTTGGAACTGGTAAAGTCATGGAATAATGTTGGTGACTTTAATTTGCATTTGAGTAGTATTAAAGAGGCTAGGATTGCCTATTATTCTGCACTAAATCTGTCAAAAGTTCTCAATAACACAAAAATAAAGACACCAAGATACCTTAAATTATTGTCACAATCCTACAATAAAACAGGGATTTTATATACCCACACTGGCGAAGACATTAAAGCTTTGAAAGCTTATGAAGCTAGCCTCGAACTCATGAATCAGTTGATAGAATTAGATCCTGACAATTTAAGTTACGTCGAAGCATTGGCTGAAATTTATGGCGAAATTGGTAATGTTCATCGGTATGTTGGGCATTTAGATAAATCCTTGCAAGCCCATCAAGTGCAATTAATGGCATTACAAAAACTTGTAGCAATTGACCAAAGTGATAATAAAAACCAATCTTCACTTGCATGGGCCTATGGGCATCTTGGTCAAACCTATATGAGCATGATGGATACTGATAAAGCTGGTGAAATGTTACAGTTAGAATTTGAAATTAAGAATCGCCTGCTTGAAAGTGATACTGAAAATGTTATGTTACAAAATGACCTCTATTGGTCTTATGTTGGATTGGCTGAATTAGAAATAGCTAAAATTGACTTGAATGCAGCATTGTTAAACTATATAAAAGCACATAAACTTATTGAATCCATGATTAAGCGCCAACCCAAAAACTTTACATTTCAGAATAATTATTCATTTTCTTTTGTGAATATAGCGGACATTCAATTAAAACTTGGTCGAAATAAGATGGCATTGAATAATTATAAGAAAGCACATGAAATTAGCACGAAAAATGCAAATTCAAACCCTAGGGACATTGAATTACAATTAAGAATGGTTATGACTGGTGGTAGAGAAGCAGCGTTTTATTTTAAGTCTGGTGACTATAGTCAAGCACTACATTTTTACCAGCCACAACTCAACATTTTACAACGTCTATTAAAGCAACTTCCAAACAATAGAAATATAAAAAAAGACTTATATCAAACTTATCTATCATTAGAAAATATTCATTATGTTTTAAAAGACAAAGAGCTTTCAATCAATGCTAGAAATATGGCAGCTGAAATTTTAAAAGAATTAAATATCAAAAAACCAAACAAAGAAAAAACCCACAAAAATTTAAGTGAGCTATAGCTAAACTGGTTTTCTGTTATTTATTCTCAATAGTTGAGAACTTGGATGTTAACTTTAAAACATTCAATCGTTCTTGAGCATCTTTATGACCAGCGACAAGTGCTTTTGTATACCAGTTTTTTGCTTTGTTATTTTCTGAGCTTCTGTGATAAATTATTCCTAATTGCAGCATGGCATTGGCATCACCAGATTCTGCCTTTTTTAACCAATAATTAGGGTGTGTTTTTGGCCAATTTGGAGGGTGAATTTTAGTCATTTGAGCATTCTTTTCTAATGGCATTAAATTCAAATCTACACCGTTGAATTGATAATTATACAACTGTAATTGTTGGTCTATCCATTGTTTTACATATTTATTGTTATTGGCAAAATTGAGGTGCTGCTCTATATTCCATGTTCGTATGGTTTTATCTGTTGAACCCGATATGAGGGATTTACCATCTTGCGAGTAAGCAATACTAATGACCAAATCTTTGTGACCTTCAAATACAGCCAGTTGTTCACCTGTTTCTACATCCCACAACCTCACGGTTTTATCAAATGAACCTGATGCTAAGGTTTTTCCATCTGGTGAAAAGGCAATAATAACAACTGAATCTTCATGCCCTTCAAAACCAGGCTGTTCTCGGTGGGTAGATAGGTTAATTAGTCTAATGCTATTTAAATCTGATAAAAATGCAAGATTTTTTCCATCAGGTGAAAAGCATATGTTTTTTGCTTCAATATTACCAATATCTATTATCATTTTTTGCTTAACAGAAATAATATCCCATAAAACAATAGACTTCAGAAAACTTATAGCTAATGTATTCCCATCCGGTGAGAATGCCATATCACTACCTTCACTGTGCCCATCAAATTTTGCCAGTTGTTTTCCAGAAGTGATATTAAAAATACTTATAGTTTTATCTAGTAAGCCATAGGCTATGGTTTTGTTGCTGGGAGAAAAGGCAATGCCACTATGGTTATCGTATTCTTCAAACCTAGTTAGTTGTTTGCCCGTGGTTAAATCCCAAACCCCAACAATGTTATCTTTTGATCCAGTTGCAAACTTACGTCCATCAGGAGAGAAGGAAAGAGAATAAATTTGATCGGTCTGGTTTTGTAATAGTGCCTTTAGTTTACCTGTAGCACTATCCCATAAATAGCTTGTGGTGTGAGAAATTGGTGATAAAGCCGATATCACATTTGTCCCGTCAGGAGAAATAGCAAATGCATCCTGTTTGAATTCTTTAAAAGTCTCTGGCTCAACATCCCATAATCGGATAGTTTTATCAAATGAAGCTGATGCCAGTGTTCTTCCATCAAGCGAAAATTTGATTGCTATTACACTTTTATAGTGCCCCGTAAGAAGTGATTGGCTTTCACCAGAAGAAACATTCCATAGCCGAATAGTCTTATCAGCCGAACTTGAAGCCAAGGTTTTACCATCAGGTGAGAATTCAATACTGGTTATGTACTCTTTATGACCCTCAAAGACCATTTTTTGTTTGCCTGTAGCTATATCCCATATCCGAATGGTTTTATCGAATGATCCAGAGGCCAAGGTCTTCCCATCTGGAGAAAAAACTACAACCCATATGATTTCAGTATGACCTTTCAAACTATTGAGTTGTTTTTTTGCTGCAATATCCCACAAGCGAACAGTGAGATCATAAGAGCCAGATGCTAGGGTCTTACCATCTGGTGAAAATGCCACACTGAAGACTTCTTGATCATGCCCTTTTAAAGTGGTGTTTTGTTTTCCGGTGGTTACATCCCATAACCGAATTGTTTTATCTCTAGAACTAGCAGCAATAAACTTACCATTTGGAGAAAAAGCAATTTTAGAAACGTCTCCGGTATCTATTTTTAATAATGCTACTTGTTTACCTGTTGCTACATCCCATAAATGAATAGTTTTATCATTATCACAAAAGGCCAGTGTTTGACCATCGGGTGAGTAAACAAGACTCCTTACTTTGATGTTGTCTCCTACAAAAATAGCTCGGTGTTTACCTGTGGCAATATCCCACAGACGAATAGTTCCATCAAACGAACCTGATGCTAGGGTTTTGCCATCAGGTGAGTAATCAATACTGGTCACTTGACCTTGTTCGGATGGATTGATTGCTGATACCCAGATGCTATTGTTTTTGTTAATATTACTGGTTAACAGACTGCTTATTTTTGATTTATATTTTCCGTCTTTTACTTTTAATAAAGCATTGGCAGCATAAAAATTTGATTTATAATAACTAAACTTGTTTTCTTCTTGTTTGGCTTTTTCAAAAAGAGCAAGCCCATAGTTATGATTGGCCTCAACTAATTGTTGTTCAGATTCTATCTGTGCTATGACTGATTCTTGTTGTTTGAAATAGGCAAAGAGCCCTGCTGCTATTGCAATCAATGCCAGGAGAATAACAACTGTTAGCCACTTCCTTAATTTTTGCGCCTTTTTCTTGGCTATCTCCAATTGATAGACTTTATCTCTTTGAGTTAATTCACCCAATGGTACGCCAAGAATTCCTGCGATGATTTTCTGTAACATTAAATGTTGTTGTTTTTGGTAGCTATCGATATTTTTTTGTATTTGTATATTGTCTAGATTTGTTGTTGACTTTAAGTGTTGCCGATAAGCCTCAATTGATGCCCAACCTTGTTCAGGTGTACCATTGTTGTTGATTCTAAAGTCGGCAGCTATGGGTTCAGCGTGTTTTGCCGTTCTATTACCATCATTATCGTATTGGTACTGTAGGGGAATAGGGAAACATTCATCTTCAATGCTAAAGTCAACCTGTTTTCCCTTATCCCAACTGGCATTGGGCTCACCATCTATTATGGTTGCGATTATATGGTCAGAATGCCCTTGTTTTTTAAAATAATCTATTTCATCAGCCACATAAGTTGAAGAAACAGCTCGTGGCGAGCACAAAACAATTAACAGTCGAGTTGAGTCAAGTGCACTGACTATGGCTTTGCCCAAGTCAGCATCAGCCGGTAGTTCTTCTTTATCTCTGAAAATCGGATAAATCCTTGCGGGTATTTCTTCACCGAGATTGTTTTTTTTACCAACCAAATCGCTAGGTACTTCATAGGTTTCTATGGCTTGATGTAACCAAGTTGCCCATTGCCGTCCTAGCTCTTTGTTATCGGCATGACGATAAGAGATGAAAGCGTGGTATTTTTTATCATTGACAATTACCATGCATACTCATCAACCATCATTTCTAAAGAAATATTGGCATTGATAGAATCATAGGTTAAGTGCTGTTTTAATTGAGTGGCAGCTATCTCATGTGGCATATCTAGGTTTCTTTCTAAGCCAAATAATTGTTGGTAATTTTCTTGTGCTTGCTGTGTGTTACCAGCAAGAAGATAGGCTTCTGCCAATGTGGCTTGATCCCAATAATCCATCTCAGTGATTTGATAATCAAAGACATCTTGCAGCACAGTTTTTCTTTGGTTGTAAGCATCAATGATATGGTTGGCGATTTCTTGGCTTTGTTCAACCCTATCATTCCAAAGACAATAACCAGCTGCATTAATCCCTAAGTAGGTGTTCTTTTGCTTGGAAAGCTCCCAACCTTTTAAATATAATTGCCCCCATCGACTAAAACAAGTGTCATCGCCATTTTGCCATATTTTTTTAATGACACCTGCTAATATGCCAATGGTTTCATCATCATTGGGAGTTTGTTTAAGTAAACTTATTAATGTTTTCTCTGCCTCTTCAAGCCTGTCAATACGACTTAACAGCAATCCTTCGAGTTGCTTTAATCGCAAATCATTGGGATTTTTTTGTAGTGCTATGGTTAATGAACTTGATGCTTTGGGCATTTCTTTTTTATTAATCAACTCTTCAATAATAATCGATGCAAATACAGGCTGTTCAAGCAAAGCAGTGGCTTCTTGTTGAGAAAATTCATAAATGTTTTTATGTTCTATCCATTGATTAATTAAATGGAATTGATTGTTGAGCTCATTTTGAATAGATTGGATTAAATCAATAGATTGATTAACCCCATTTATCAATGGTGATTTATTGATTAACCAATCTAACCACGCCTCCAATAGTATAACTGCGATGCTGCCATCTATTTTTTTTGTTGGCTTTAACATATGCCGATATTGGTTAGATAAGCGACGCAATGCATGGGCCCAATAACGAGTCATGTGATCTAAAAGTTGATAATTATTGATGTATTCAATATTGGCAAAAACATTGGACACAGACTCTTGATCAATTTGTTTCACACAAAAATTCGATGTAGCTTCTAGTATACGACCTGCATAAAATACAATGGCTTCTGTGGCATCCACATCGATGATTTTTCTTATTTGTTGTAAATCATCTTCAAGGCAAAATGTGTCAGTATCCATTGCTGTAACTTTTCCCTTATTTAGATTAACCAATTGAGTCATAAAAGAGTCAGTTGTTTGTATTTGATGAATTGCAGCATAATGAAATACACTGTGTCCAAGAGCACGTTGGCTTATTTTGTCAGAACTGTTTTTATCATTTTTGCCAAAATTCTGTTGATTAAAATCAATATAACAATCTGGAAAATCACCTATAGATTCTACAAACTCTATCAGCTTATTTATAGATGTGATGGTAATATTGGTATTATCGTTTTTTTGATATACAACCAAGTCTAATGCTTGTAAGTCTATCTTAGTACTTTCTTTAAATTCAAGTAGTTCAATGGTACTTTGGGTTGTAATATAGTCAGTTGAATTTCCTAAAGCATTCCAACGCAACATGTCGGGATAAGTACCCGCAGCAGATTGTGTAGGTTGTTTATCCCATAAGGCAATTTGTTGGAATTTGACATTGCTTTTTTTAAAACCCTCAAGAACAGCTAGTCCCATAGCAACTTCTGAACACAAAGCGTAACTCTTGTTTTCATCATAGTCTTGTGTATGATAAATTTGAATTAATCTACTAGAAACTGCAATAAGCTGGTTAAACTGCTGAAGCCATTGATTGCCTGAGGGCAATACTGATTTTTTTAAGAATTCATCCTCGGCAAAAGGGATAACTAAATGCAATTTTGCACCTTTTTCGACCAAAGCCTTAGCAAACATAATATCTGCACCAGATGCCAATGAACCAAAGCAACTGCCCACTTTTTTGTCTTGAAAAAACTGTTCTATACATTTCTGCACATGAAGTTGATTAGACAAAGGGAAACGCCCTTTACCATCATTGGAAATAATATGCCCACAATAGTGATAAATACTTGTCATTGATTTTTATTGGAATCTTTATTCACAAAATAAATAATTAAATTCAATACAAGCAATACTGTAATAAAAATGGTGATTGAATATCTTGGTATTGGCGTATCCCCAAAAAATATGTCATGGAGATTTAGTCCCCATACTTCTACCCACCCAATAATAACGGCAAAGATTGATCCCAATATGCCATATTTTTTCAATCTTGATTCTTGTTTTAAGCTCACTTGGTCAGAAATATACTGTTCAATTTCTTGCATGTCACTGGATATCTCTTGCAGTATTTTATCCGATTCAAGTGCTTTCTTGTTGTAATTACAAAATAAATTGTGATTGGTATTGCCGCTGATTTGTGCATACCGAAAATTCAGCTTAAAATCATACAAACTGCTTCTTAAAGCACGTAAACTTTCGAGGTTTTCATTGGTCGGATTTTTCATATCCACCATTTCTTCTTCGGTGGTATCCGATTCCATTTCTCTTAGATACAAGTACTCGACATAGGTTAACAATATCAATGGCGCATAGGCCAATTTAATGGCGTTTTTGTCAAAATTTTCAATAGATTCAGGAATGTTGTCTCCATAGCAATCAAGATCTATATAACTCACAGCACCTTCTAAACTAAAAGCATGGGTGATGGGTTCAAATGGTTCAAAGTATTGAATGTGCTCAGATATATTAATCGGCAAATAGTTGTCGCTATATTTTCTGGCTATTCTAAAAATCAATGTTTTGCGTTGTTCATAAGTCAGTTTCTGGGCACTAGAAATAGTCGTATAGGCATAAGTATTTCCAGGATCGGTTGTGGCCTTAAGTTGTATTCTCACGCCAGATTTCGCAGGCAAGATGGATGAAACCAGATTAGACAAGCCTTTTGATTTTGCTTTTTTTTCATCTCCCCAGGTTAGCTTAGCAGATTGGTGGTTGTTACCATTTCTACAAATGGTGTAAATAATTTCTTGGAGTTCTTCAAGGTGCTTAATTGCTATTGGATTGTTACCTGGTTGTTGTATAGATAAATCAACAACAACCAACCCAATACCCATACCAAAACTATAAAACCAAATATCATTAAACATCAAGGGCCAAGCATTTTTGTCAATAGGTGCTTTGATGTTTTTTTCTGCCAGTCTTGTAAGCGCAGCGGGTTTAAGTACTATTTTAATGCCATCGCCCAAGGTATTAGGTGTTCCATTGTTGAGTACCCGAACCGCATCGTTGCTCATTTGTACCGGTTGCATCCCAAAAAAACCATTTGAATTGGCATTGTTTTCAATACCATTTAACAATTTAGAACCATATCGATGAATGGCCTTGTCTAATTTACAAAAGCTTTTTTGCCAAATTTTTTCATCTAAAAATTTAGGATGAATATTGTCTTTCAAAAATTCAGCATTGTAAACAAGACTGTTAATTTTCAAATCAGTCAGGTTTTTTGAAAAATCCTGATAATCCCCCAGCTTCGCATTTGCATTAAAGGTATAAGGAAAATACAAGCGGATAGAATGTTTTAATTTATCAACCATGGCAATTTACTGAATCAATTCCGATAAAGTATAACACAATTAATTATGAACTATAACTGGCAGCGAAAGATGTTCTATCAAGGTTACCAGTTAATATTAACCTTGCGGAATAATATAATGATTTAATAATATGTTGTTGAATTATTGCATTGAACAACTTTGAGTGGCTGGCTCATCTTCAAAACTGTTGCCAAAGATACTAGTATCCGATTTAATCAAATAAGTACGATCCAACATAAATGGCGTTTGACTGTTTAATGCTTCTACAGTGACCTTGGCAGAAACGCTTGATAAAGGCACTCTAGAATCCAAGGCAAAATTGCGCCAGTTGCCTGTTGTGGAA
>JAJRQG010000065.1 GCA_024280395.1 Gammaproteobacteria bacterium
GCTCCACCAACTTCCCGGCATTAAAAACGGGCTAAACTCGAAAAGAAACTGTTGCGTCCCCTTCGTCTAGTGGCCTAGGACTCCGCCCTTTCACGGCGGCAACAGGGGTTCGAACCCCCTAGGGGACGCCAATTTATTTTCACCTATTTTTGGCTCAAAAATTCCTTCTAAGTCCTTGAATAATAAGGACATGTTAATAGTTCGAAGTCCATGTCCAAGCAACCATGTTAAGTTATCCGCAAACACCAATTTTAGTACTGCTCTTTGATTAGCTAGTACCCTTGTATTGTAGAGTACATATGGGTTTTCAAGAAATTTTAAAATAGTTCGAAGTGAGCCACTGTATTCTTTAGTAGATTGGCTTGATTTAGCAATTTTTTCATCAATGAGCAGTTTTTCATGCTCCAAATTTTTCATTCTTCTTTCAAAACTTTGGGTCACGCTTGGTGATTTTGATTCAATTATTAAGTCAATTAACTTTTCAATTTTATGATCAACATCAATTAATTGAGAGTTTAACATGTTCGTTCTTTTGTTTAGATACTCAGAACGGAAATTTCGAATATCATCAAACATAATTTTAATTGTGCCAAACAACTTTTTGGATGGTGCTATTGAAATTAATAGTTTTTCAAATTCGCCCTCAATATCAGCACGCCTAATAGATTTTTTATAACTAGAACAGCCATGGGTATTATGGCAATGATAATATGGGTACCTCTTAGTTTGGCCTTTTGAGAATGAAGCAGTTAATGGTGATTTGCATTCATCACAATGAACAAATCCTCTTAATGGGAACTCTTCATTGAGGCTTTTTCGGGCAGGGACTTTAGCTTTACCCAATAATAATTCTTGAATTTTATTATAAGTGGCAAGACTGATTAGAGGCTCGTGGTGCCCTTTACGTAGAGAAATATTCCATTCTTTGTATTCAATATGCCCTGCATATATGACATTGGTAAGAATATCTTTAACACGTTGTTGAACCACTTTGCCATATCCATTTTTTGGGTATTCAGGAAAACTCTCCATAAAATACATAATTTCGCTTTGCGTTTGGAAGCGACCCGATGCAAATCCCAGAAGTGATTCTTTGATAATTGAAGCAATTGGATTATCTAACACCAATATCTTACCACCTCCTTTTGATTTTTCGTACTTGTAACCAACTGGCGCACGAAATACGGCGTAGCCCTGTTCTAAACGTGCGTGCATTTTTTGAGTAGTTTGTCGTCCAATTTGCTCACGCTCAAGTTGCCCTTGTGCCGCATGAATAGTTTCGACAAATTTACCTTCTGGTGTATCTTCAAAATGGTAATTTAAGCATTCAATTTTGACTTGATATTGTGCAAATTCAGCACGTAACTTGAGATGAAACATTGTGTCACGTGCAAATCTTTTTAGATCATCAAAGATAACCACGTAATTATGTTCGTTATTTTTCTTTAGATATTTTAATAGCTCCACCATACCCTTACGGTTCATAAAGTCACCACCACCAGAAACATCATCCTGAAAGATTTTTTCTACACCATATTGTTTGCTATCAGCGTATTGAATACAGCGATGCTGCTGACTTTCAAGGCCAGAACCCTTCTTCTGCTTAGTTGATGAGACTCGACAATATACCAATGCTTTTTGAATGGGTTGTACCATTGATTTAGTCCTCTTTTTTGATTGTTATGTGAGCAGCTTCGTTAAAAGAAGTCTTGCCCTGCTCTAATAATAGAGTGTTACCAGAATCCTGACCAATTTTTTCTAGTTTGTCAAAATTTAATATCTGGGTGATGTCCAAACCCATATCAATATCCACTAACGTGTGTATGATATAGAATAGGTTAGATAATAACTCTTTGGCCTGTTCTTCAGGAATATTATACTTATTAGTTTCTTTACGATACCGCTCGTAATCAAATTCCAATGTTGGCAACCCAAAACTTTCATCTATCTGTGTTAGACCTTTGGTAATCTCCTTCATTATATCTCTTGGTTCATTCATTCTTATTCTCTTCTCTATTTATTGAAAATATTTTTTATTAATTTACTAATGTACTAGCCCTAATTTCATTAGAGCTAGTACCTGCCAATTATTACTGATTAGTGACTTTGCTCCCTGTGATGGCTCTGCTGATTAGTTTGTTTTCGCTCTTCTCGCATTCGTTCAAGTTCTTCGCGTGGTATCACTACAATACGATTATTGATGATAGCCTCGGGATCAACATCAAATGACCATCCTTTATTCTTGTTCGGCCAACCCGCACCAATATTGTGCCAAAGGTTTTTTTCTTCTCCATTCTCAATGGTGAAAGCAATCATGTCAGGTCGGTTCGGTTTTTTTACTGAAAAATTATCACTCATGGTTTTATCTCCGTTGTTGTGTGATTAAAGTGTACTCTCGCCAATCCATCATGGCGGGAAAGAGCGTATTCTTGCCTCATGTGAAGCAGCGCATCTCGCATGGCTAATTCGCCAAGCTTAATGTCTCGTTCTCGATCCATTTCAAGGCTCGATACGATATGTGATGCCCCATCCATGTTGTATTCCAACTTCGCATGGGGCACGGCGCGATTTGCGCGTAATTGCATTAATTGTTCTTTGGTGACCATAGTAATCACCTGCTACCGAATAACGGCAGTAAAGGAGGCACCAGATTCAGCTACCCATTTTTTCCAAGCATTGCGAATAGTTTTGACATATCGAGCAGGTAATCCTGCTCCCAAGCCATAGAAGGTTATCTCGCAACCTTTTAAATCAACATCGGCTTTTGGAAACTTTGATTTTCCTTCAAGAAATGATTTTGCATCAACATATTCTGATGACTCTAAACCGTCTGTAATGACGACAACCTGACCTTGATTTGCGCAATCTAAGCTATCGTTAAATTCCAACCACGCGATTAGATTCGTACTGGACTGTGCTAATTCTTTTTGATTGGGTAGAGATTGAATGAACTTTGCAATCTTTGTTGCAATAGCATTGGCTCTTAATCGTCTGCTAACAGTAAACTTATAATTTATAAGGTTTGATGCATCACCGCGAGAACCAAAGGTTTGTAGGCTCACAATATCTCTAGTTTTTAACGTGGCAATCTGCTCACTCATATATTTAGCCGCAACATATGCAAAGTTCTTATGTTGCAACAGCGGGTTACTGCCAGATAAATCAATGGCAATTGTCAGTGTTTTGGCGTGTCCATTAATGGACAGAGCCAACAGTAAAATGATTGAATTTATTAGTTTCATATTAAAATTATTCATAGTTTATTTCCTCAAGGTTTTAGGCAGTGATATGGCTTTAAAAATATCACTAAGGGTTATTGCCCTGATCTTTTTGATCATGGCGGCAATGTGCTTCTTATCCTCAATTGGGGCTTGCTCCCAACGAGGGTTTACAGGTGCGGAAATTTTGTCTTCCTGCAAGATTTGTTCGTGTGGCAGAAGTTCTTTTGAAATTATCTCTAAGACTTCTTCACCAATAAATTGCATACAATATTCACTATTGTGAAAAGACAGATCATATTCTTGTGTTTTCAAATCAGCCATCTTGATTTCTGACTGTTTGATTATTTTGAGTAGGGATAACACCCTGCGTAAAGTTGATTTTTGGGTGTAAATATCGGATATGTTTTTTTCGATTACATGAAGTAAATGATGGGCTATATACAGCGCAACAATTGAAAGTCCACCAATACCTAACGACAACGCCAGTATTGCTATTGGAGAAGTGAAATACTTAAATAAAGTACCAATCCAATCCTGATTGACTTCAACTTCAATTGTGTCTTGATTTGGCAAAGGGATATCTGCTTCTGGCGTATCACCAATATCGGCATAAAGCATATCTGAAATATACAGACCTCCACCCACCACAAAGGCAATAATAATTAATCCAGTTAATCCAGACACAATCTTCACAACCTTATGTTTTGGGTGACGGCCTGCTAAGACATGGAAGGCGACCAACATCACAGTGCCAGTAAACGCCATGAGTTTTGGCGACCATAAATTATCCTCTCCATTTAGGTCTTGGAAAATGCGATAGAATATCTCCCAATCTAGAATGCCAAGGGGTATCAAGA